>CATPBQ010000137.1 GCA_955652795.1 uncultured Steroidobacteraceae bacterium
GGCGCGGACGTGGTGATGACCCGATCGGACGTCAGCAAGGGTCATCCCGAGTACTACCGCGACGTCGCCGAACGCCTGGCGCGCGAGATCCCTGCAAGCTATTTCGTCAACCAGTTCGGCAACCCGGCCAACGCGCAGGCGCACGAGGAGACCACCGCGCCGGAGATCTGGGAGCAGATGGGTCACGAGTTGCACGCCGTCGTTTGCGGCGTCGGCACCGGCGGCACCCTCGCGGGGCTGACGCATTTCTTCGCGCGTGTGGCGCCGCACGTGCAGATGGTGCTGGCCGACCCCACCGGCTCGGGGCTGGCGAGCTTCGCTACCACTGGCAGGCTCCCCGCGAAGATGACTCCCTGGATGGTCGAAGGCATAGGCGGGGACTCGGTTCCGCCGGTGGCGGACTTCTCGCATGTCAGCAGCACCTACAGCATCCCGGACGCGGAAGCCTTCCGCACCTGCCGGGAGCTGCTCGCCAGGGAGGGCATCATTGCCGGCACCTCCACCGGCACGCTGCTGGCTGCGGCGCTGCGCTACTGCCGGGCGCAACAGCGAGCGCAGCGCGTCGTGACCTTCGTGTGCGACAGCGGCAACAAGTATCTGTCCAAGGTCTACAACGATTACTGGATGCTCGATCAGGGTTTCATCGAGCGCGAAAGCCTCGGCGACCTGCGCGATCTCATCGCGCGCCGGCACTCCGAGCACGCCGCGGTGACCGTGAACTCGACGGAAACCGTGATGGCTGCGTACCGGCGCATGAAGCTGTATGACGTGTCGCAGGTTCCGGTGATGCACGAGGGGCGCATCGTCGGCATCGTGGACGAGGAGGACATTCTGCTGGAAGTGGTCGCAAACCCCGAGCACTTCAACGAGCCGGTGACCCACGCCATGGCGAGTAACCTGGTGACCGTGCCGGTGGATGCGCCGATGTCGCAGCTCATGGAGATCTTCAAGCGCGGCATGGTGGCCATCGTCATGCACGGCAACGAGTTCCAGGGCCTCATCACGCGCATCGATCTGCTCAATTGGCTGCGCCGCCGGCTGTGATGGCGCCAGAGGTGAGGATCGCATGAGTGACGAGACCCCCGGGCAGCGCTTCGCGACGCGCGTCATCCACGGCGGCCAGCGCCCGGATCCGCTCACCGGTGCGATCATGCCGCCGATCTACGCGACCTCCACCTACGTGCAGTCGAGCCCCGGGGTGCACCAGGGGTACGAGTACTCGCGCACGCGCAACCCGACACGCGACGCGCTGCAGGCAGCCGTGGCGAGTCTGGAAGGCGGCGCGGCCGGCTTCGCGTTCGCCTCCGGCATGGCCGCGAGCGCCACGGTCCTGGAGCTGCTCGATGCCGGCTCGCACATCGTCGCCATGCACGATCTGTACGGCGGCAGCTACCGCCTGCTGGAGAACGTCCGCAAGCGCTCGGCCGGGCATCGCGTCTCGTTCGTCGATCTGTCGAACCCTGCGGCGCTCGCAGCCGCCATCCGTCCTGACACGCGGCTGGTGTGGGTGGAGACCCCGACCAACCCGCTGCTGAAGCTGGTGGACCTGAGCGCCGTTGCAGCGCTCGCGCGCCGGCACCGGCTGCTGGCCGTCTGCGACAACACCTTCGCGACACCTTTCATTCAGCGCCCGCTCGAGCATGGGTTCGACATCGTCGTGCACTCGACCACCAAGTATCTCAACGGACACTCAGACGCCATCGGTGGCGCGGCGATCGTGCGGGACTCGGCTCTTGCGGAGCGGATCGCGTATCTTCAGAACGCAGTGGGCGGCGTGCCGGGCCCGTTCGATGCGTTCCTGACCCTGCGGGGCATCAAGACGCTGGCGCTGCGCATGGAGCGACACTGCGCCAATGCGCTCGCCATCGCGCAGTTCCTCGAACAACATCCCCAGGTTGAGCGCGTGTACTACCCGGGGCTGGCGAGTCATCCGCAGCACTCGCTCGCCAAGGCTCAGATGGCGGCCGGTTTCGGCGGTATCGTCACGGCGGTAGTGCGCGGGGGCCTCGAGAGCGCGCGCCGCACGCTCGAGCGCTGCCGTCTGTTCGCGCTGGCGGAGAGTCTGGGCGGCGTCGAAAGCCTCATCGAACATCCCGGGATCATGACGCACTCTTCACTCCCCGCGGCGACGCGCGAGGCCTTAGGGATCAGCGACGGGCTCATCCGGCTGTCGGTGGGCGTGGAGGATGTCCAGGACCTGATCGCGGAGCTGCGCCAGGCGCTCGGCTGACGCGGCCGGCGGCGGCGGGGACGACCCGCTCAACGGTGCAGATCCGCTGCGCTGGTCAGATACACCGCGAACGTGCCCAGCCAATGGCCGCCCTCGTAGTGCTCGCCCGTGACGGCGGGCAGCGCCGCGTCGGCGTGGCGCGCAGCGGCGGCGCGCAGTGCGGGAGCGCGCGCATCATGCGCCGGCAGACCGTACGCGATGCCCTGGAGCATCCAGGCGCGGCTCAGGTTGAGTCCATCGATGTGCGCGAGCTTGGGATCGGCGCGGTCGGTGACCACGCCCGGCGACAGCCACGGCGCCCGGCCGGCCGCTGCGGTGCCCGCCGGTATGGGGGCAAGAAATCCCGACAACCAACGGGCGAACGCGCCGCGTCCGAGCGCGCGACGCATGAAGTCCGCCTCCGCCAGACACGGCGACAGGAAATCCTCTCCCGAAGGCTCGTAGGCGAGCGGACAGTTGCGATCGCGCAGGTAAAAGCGCTGCGCGGCGCGCCCGAGCAGCGCGCGCATCTCATCGTCACCGGCCACGCCCGCCCAGTCCCACATGAGCCCGAACGAAAAAGCGGTCTGGTCGTGCTCACCGATGCGGATCGGGTAGTGAAGCTTCGGCAGCCAGCTCTTCAGCCGCGCCGCCACCTCTGACTCGAGCGGCTGCAATGCCGCCGACCAGCCCCGCGCATCCGGGTCATCCCAACCGCGCAGCTCCGCCGCCAGCTGCAGCAGCCACGCGAGCCCGTAGGGGCGCTCGAACGAGGCGCGGCCCTCGCCGCGCAGGTAGGCGACTTCGGCGAGGATGTTGGGCGCCGTGAGGCTGCGCGAAACTTCGGCGCGCGCCTGAGGCGCGAATGGCGCGTCGGGGAACAGACGGATCAGCCGCACCAGCAGCCAATGGCCGTGCACCGCGGAATGCCAGTCGTAGCAGCCATAGAACGCTGGCGTCAACAGGCGTGGCGCACGCACGTCCACGTCCCCGCCGAGGGTATGCGAGATGTGGTTGGGATACTCCTGGTGCAGGCACTTGAGCGCCAGCGCCGCGAAGCGCGCAGCCGCGTCGGCGTCGAGCGAGGTCGTGGGGAGGGGCGGCGGCGCTGCGAGCGCGAGCAGCGGGCCCAGAGCAAGCAGCGCCGGCGCGATGCGGCGTCTCATGGCTGCATGTTACGCTCATGCCCGTGACCGAGCCTCTTGCCGTCGTGTTGATCCCGGGCCTGCTCGCCTCGGCGCGCCTGTACGCGGAGCAGATTCCGGCGTTGTGGCGCACGGGTGCGGTGACGGTCGCCGACCACACCCGCGATGACAGCATGGCGGGGATCGCACGCCGTATTCTCGCCGGCGCGCCGCAGCGTTTCGCGCTCGTGGGTTCGTCCATGGGGGGGTACATTGCCTTCGAGATCCTGCGCCAGGCGCCCGAGCGGGTCGTGAAGCTGGCGCTGCTCGACACCGCCGCCCAACCGGACACGCCCGAGCAGAGCGCCGCGCGCCGCGCGCAGATGGCGCTCGCCTCGGGCGGGCGTCTCGAGGAGGTGGTGGA
>CATPBQ010000138.1 GCA_955652795.1 uncultured Steroidobacteraceae bacterium
AGCATCGCGAACATGTCGGGGCCAGACTACCGCCAAGACGCGGCGCGCGCACGTAGCACCGCATTATGACCCTTGCAGAAGCGCGAGCACCTCGGTGCGCGCGGCGGGGGAATGCACCGGCAGCGCCAGCACATCACCCGGCTGCGCCCACTCGAGTGCACAACGCGCCGCCTCGGTCTCGCTCATGCGCATGGCGAGCGCGGCTTCCGGCAACCCGGCGCGCAGGAGCGCCGCGCGGATGATGCGCGGGATCTCGCCCGGCTCGCGGCCGCGCAGGTGCGCCTCGTTCTCTTTCACGACGACGAGGGCGGGGCGAAACTGCGCTGCGGCGCGCGCCAGTTCCTCGATCTCCGTGTCCTGGCGGTTGCCGGCATGGCCGAGCAACAGGCCGAGGCGCCCGCTGCCACCGCGCAGATGTTCGGCGACGTTGAGCAGTCCCCGCAGGCCTTCGGGGTTGTGCGCGTAGTCCACCAGCACCCGCACGCCACCGCGCTCAAAGCGCATCAGGCGTCCGAAGTTGTCCGCGGCATTCGCCCCGAAGCGCGCCAGAACGGCCGCGATGCTCGCCGGGGGTACGCCGAGCGCCGCCGCCGCGAGCGCCGCCCCCGCGAGGTTCGCGATGTTGTAGGTCGCACTGCCCTCCACCGTGAGGGGCATCGCGGCAATGGGGCCCAGGTCATGCTCAGCGCCCGCATGAGTCAGGGAAAGGCGGCCGCCGCGCACACCGCAGGTCGGGCCGCCGCGCGCACGATGCTCGCGCAGGAGAGCAACATCGGCGTCGAGTGCGAACCAGCCGAGCGGCGGGCTGCGGCCGAAGCGCTGCGTGAGACCGGGCGCCTTCCCCACAAGCTGTGCATCGTCGGCGTTCAGCGCCAGAAGTCCGCCGTGCGTCACGAGGCTTGCGACCGACAGCTTCACGTCGGCGAGAGCTGCGAGGTCGTCGATCCCGTATTCGCCGAAGTGATCCGGGCTGACATTGGTGACGAGCGCCACCCGCGCCTGCGACAGCGCAATTCCGCGGCGCAGGATGCCGCCGCGCGCGGTTTCCACGATCGCGGCCTGAGCGCGGCGCTCGCGCAGCACGCGACGTGCACCCGCGGGGCCGGAGTAGTCCCCGGCTGCCTCGAGCTCCCCGTCGAGGAATACCCCGTCGGTGCAGCAGTACGCGGCGCGCCAGCCGTGCGCCCGGGCGCAGGCACTGAGCAGCCGCACCGTGGTGGTCTTGCCGTTCGAGCCGGTCACCACCGCGGTCGGAATGTCGCGCAGCTCGCCCCAGGGAACATCGGCAACATCCGGCAGCGCGGTGAGCTCGAAGTCGCGCCCGCCCTCGCCGGCGCCCAGTGTGAGCAGGGTGTCGTCCAACAGGTGCGGGAGTCTGCGCGCGTTCGCCGCATCGAGAAGCGCCATGAGCTCAGGCCGCGCCTCGCGGGCGGCGAGGCGTTCGAAGCGTGCGAAGGCCGCGGGCTCATCCAGCACCGGCTTGAGGACTGCGGAGGCGTCCGCGGCGTCCTCGAGCGCGGACGCGACCAGCGCGGCCTCGAGCCCGCTCCAGTGATGCGGATCGCGCGCCACGAGCGCGGCGCACAGTGCCCACTCGTTGACTTCCGTCGCCACGAACAGCTGATCGCAGGGAGCGGCGAGCGCGAGCGAGGTGCCGCCCGCATGGCGGCGCGCAACCACACCCCGCATGCGCCACCCGAGGTGCGCGCGGGCCCGCTCGACGCGCGCGCGCCAGCCACAGAGCAGCGCCTCATCCACGGCCGTTTCCCGGGTCTCGAGCAGCGCGCCGCTGCCGGCGAAGAACAGGTTGGCACCTGTCAGACGCCTCGATGAGTCGAACGGCAGCGCGATGGCGGCGTTCAGTCTTCGGCCTCCGGCGCAAACCGCACGCCGCGCTCATCCCGGATCAGCCCCTCGAGGCTGAATGCGGGAGCGAGCGCCTCGCCCGCTTTGACGACGCCCTCGGCCGCGTGCGTCGCTTCGCCCGTGTACACCGGCGCCGACGGCGGCGCAGGCTGAGGAGCCGCCGATCCTGCCGGCTTGAACTTGGTGATCTGCTTCCAGGAGCGCACCAGCGCGTCGGCGAATACCAGCAGCAGATCGCCCGGCTGCCCCATGTTGAGCGCCGCGCTGATGGCCTCCTGCTCATCGGCGATGAGCGAGATCGCCTGCTCGCGCACACCCGCGGCACCTAACGCCGCCGCCATGATGCGCGGTACCTCATCCGGTGCGCGCTCACGCAGGTTGTCGTCGCGGCGGCAGATGTAGTGGTCGAAGCGGCCCGCGACTGCACGCGCGATGGCCACCAGGTCCTCGTCGCGGCGATCGCCCGGACCTGCGAGCACCACGATGCGCCGGCCGGTGACGTCGAGGCGCTGCGCGAGATCGGTCATCACCGCCACCGCGTGCGCGTTGTGCCCGTAGTCGAACAGCACCTTGAAGGGGTGCTCGTTGAAGACGTTCATGCGGCCGGGCGCCTGGAAAAACGTCGAGTCGAAGGTGCGCAGGCCCTGGCGGATGGCGTCGAGCTTGATACCGAGGGAGAACGCCATTGCCGCCGCAAACATCGCGTTCTGCACGTTGTGCGTCGCGCGGCCCTCCAGAGTCGCCGGGATCAGGTGCGTCCACAGGAGCGGGATGTGGCCGTTGTGGTCGTAGAGCGTGATCATGTGCCCGTTCACCCCGGCTTCCAGCGCGCAGGCGCGCCCGCCGGCGCGGATGTGCTCGCGCACCAGGGGGTGCTGCGGGTTCATGGTGACATAGCAGATGTTCTTCGCTTCCGTGTAGCCCGACATCTTCAGCACCAGCGGGTCATCGGCATTGAGCACCGCGCAGTCGGTGGCGACTTCGACGACGATGCGCTTGACTTCTGCCAGCTGCTCGAGCGTGTCGATGCCTTTCAGGCCCAGGTGATCGGCTTGCACGTTGAGCACCGCGCCGACGTTGACTTCGTTCACGCCCATGCCGGCGCGCAGCAGCCCGCCGCGCGCGGTCTCGAGCACCGCGATGTCGATCTGCGGATCCGCGAGCACCATGCGCGCGGACACCGGGCCCGTCATGTCGCCCTGCACCGTGCGCTGGCCGTCGATGTAGACGCCGTCGGTGGTGGTGAGTCCCGGGGTAAAACCCGCCATCTTGGTGAGGTGCGCCAGCATGCGCGCGGTGGTGGTCTTGCCGTTGGTGCCCGTGATGGCCGCGATCGGCACGCGAGAGGCCGCGCCCTGCGGGAACAGCATGTCGATCACCGGGGCCGCCACATCGCGCGATGTGCCCTCGGAGGGCGCCACGTGCATGCGAAAACCCGGCGCGGCATTCACCTCACAGATGCCGCCGCCGATCTTGCGATAGCTCTCGGTGATGTTCATCGACAGGAAGTCGACGCCTCCCACGTCGAGTCCGATGGCGCGCACGGCGCGCTCGGCCATCTCGCGGTTGTCGGGATGAATGACGTCGGTGACATCGGTGGCGGTGCCGCCGGTAGACAGGTTGGCGGTCGAGCGCAGATACACGATCTGACCCTTCTCGGGTACCGACTCGGCGGTAAGTCCTGCGCGCGCGAGCATCTTGTGCGCCTGCGCATCGAGCTCGAGCCGGGTGAGCACTTTCTCGTGCCCTACCCCGCGGCGCGGATCCGAGTTCACGACCTCGATCAGCTGCGCGACGCTGTGCTCGCCGTCGCCCAGCACGTGCCCGGGCGTGCGCCGCGTGGCGGCCACCAGCTCACCGTTCACCACCAGGAGGCGATGATCGTCGCCCTCGAGAAAGCTCTCGACGATCACCGAGCGCGAATGCTCGCGCGCCACAGTGTAGCCGTGCGCCACTTCCTCATCACTGGTCAGGCGGATGGAAATGCCGCGCCCGTGGTTGCCGTTGTAGGGCTTGGTGACGACCGGAAAGCCGATACGCTGCGCGGCGCGCACCGCCTGCGTTTCGCTCTGCACCAGCTCCTGCTGCGGTACCGGCAAGCCGAGTCCTGCGAGGATCTTGTTGGTCTCCTCCTTGTCACTGGCGAGCTCGACGGAGATATGCGGGGTGCGGCCGGTGACGGTCGCCTGGATGCGCTGCTGGTACTTGCCGTGACCGAGCTGCACCAGTGACTGATCGTTCAGGCGCAGCCACGGGATGCCGCGTGCTTCCGCGGCGCGCACCAGGGATGCGGTCGAGGGCCCGAGCGCGCGGCGCTGCGCGAAGCGGATGAACTGATCGCGTGCCTCGGGCCAGTTCCAGCCCTCGGGCACGCTGCCGGCCGGGCGCACCGCATCCGGCAGCAACCAGCACAACAGCCGCAGCCCGAGCTCGCCGGCAGCACAGCCCTCATCGCGCTGCGCGTACTCGTAGACCACCGTATACACCCCGGGGGCAGCGGCGCTGCGCGTCTTGCCGAAGGTGACCGCCTCGCCCGCGATGTTCTGCAGCTCGATCGCGACGTGCTCGAGTACGTGCCCGAGCCAGGTGCCCTCGCCCTCGCGCATGCGGCGGAAAAAGCCGCCGGGCTCGCGGTACGAGCAGCCGTGCTCGGCAAGGCCCGGGAGCGCCTCACTCAGCGCATCGACGAAGAGGCTGCCCAGGCGCCCGGTGGGCCAGGCTTCCAGCGCCCCCAGGTCGAGCTCCAGGCGGATGACCGGGAATCGCGCGTACAGCGAGGGACCGACATAGACCGAACGATCGAGGATGCGCATGAGTGTTGCTTACGAGAATCGTATTGTTCAAGGCAACTCGCCGCGCGTGACCGGCTTCCCTGGCAATCACTCCCTGGACTGGATCAGCGCACCTGCCGTGGCGATGCGGGTGTGCAGGTTGAAAGTAGCGCCCGCCACCAGCATGTGCAGCCGCAAGCCCAGCATGCACACCGGTTGTCCCTCCTCGACCGTGTCGACGGACGAATAGCTGACGTCCGACCCATCGACGATGGTCACGCTACCGCTCCCCTCGACCTCGACGGTCTCATCAGGCCCGATGAACGCCGCCGTGTCCTCATCGAGCCCGATACCGACCGCGAACGGGTTGTAAGCGAGCGCGGTGAGCAGGCGTCCCAGGCGGTCACGCTGGCGGAAATGCTGATCGATGATGAAGCGGTTGGTGAGACCCAGGCCCGGCGCGAGCCGCACGCTGCCGGCGATCATGGAGGAGCCCTCATCGCCCGAGGCGATCATGTGCTCGGAGAGGATGCTGGCGCCCGCGCTGGTGCCGCCGACGGTGACGCCAGCCGCGTTACGCATGCGGATGAGCTTCGCGACCGGCGTGCCGCCCAGCAGCGTCGTGAGCCGCAGCTGGTTGCCCCCGGTGAAGAAGATGCCGCTGGCCTCCTCGATGCGCTTCAGGCGCCCCTCCTCCTGGCAGTCGCGGCGGGTATCAAAATCCATGACGGTCACGCGTGCTGCGCCGATGTCCGAGAACACCTGCTCGTAGCGCGCGCCGGTCTCGTGCACGCGGCTGGCGGTGGGGATGACGACGATGTCGGCCTCCTCGGCGCCCGAGACGCGCACGAAGCGCTCGAGAATCCGGCGGTCATTCTCCTTGTTCTCCGCACCGCCGATC
Organism: uncultured Steroidobacteraceae bacterium; assembly: GCA_955652795.1. GTDB lineage: Bacteria > Pseudomonadota > Gammaproteobacteria > Steroidobacterales > Steroidobacteraceae > 13-2-20CM-66-19. Next base: position 5,539 of record CATPBQ010000138.1, read on the forward strand.
GGAACGATCCAACCACGCCTGTGGCTATCGGGGACTTTGCTGGGCATCCGGGACTGACTCCTTATTAATGTCCAGGTC
>CATPBQ010000139.1 GCA_955652795.1 uncultured Steroidobacteraceae bacterium
CAGCTTCGCTGAACGCGGCGGCCGGGTTGCTGCTGATGCTGGTGTTCGCCATGCCTGTCCTGTGTAGCTCTTCAGGCCTCGATCTTGCCGCCGGCGGCTTCGATCACCGCGCGCGCGCCCTTGGTCACCGCCACGCCCTTGAGCGTCACCGCCCTGGTCAGCGCACCGGAGAGCACCACCTTGGCGCGCTCGGTGCCCCGCGGCACGACACCCGCCTTCAGCAGCGCCTCCAGATCCACCAGCGCGCCTTCGACCTTGGCGAGCTCAGAGAGCCGCACCTCGGCGCGGCTTCTCTTCATGTCGGAGCGGAAGCCGACCTTCGGCATGCGCCGCTGCAGGGGCATCTGGCCGCCCTCGAAGCCGACCTTGTGGTAGCCGCCCTTGCGCGCGCGCTGGCCCTTAGTGCCGCGGCCGCAGGTCTTGCCCTGGCCGGCGGAGGCGCCGCGTCCCACGCGCAGGCGCGGGCGCTTGCTTCCGGGAGCGGGCCTGAGTGTGTTGAGTCGCATACGGTTAAGCGCCTTTCTCGACGCGCAGCAGGTGCACGGCGGCCTGAATCATGCCGCGGTTCTCACGCGTGTCCGCCACGGACACGCTCTGGCGAATGCGGCGCAACCCCAGGCCGCGCGCCGACGCCGCGATGTTCCTGAGCTGTCCGTGCAGGCTCCTCACCAGCGTCACTTTGAGTTGTTTGTCCGCCATGGCCGTCAACCCGTGATCTCTTCGAGGCTCTTGCCGCGCTTGGCCGCGATTTCCTCGGGCGAGCGGATTTTCGCCAGCGCGTTCATGGTGGCGCGCACGACGTTGATCGGGTTACGCGAGCCGTAGCTCTTGGCGAGCACGTTGCGCACGCCGACGCACTCGAGCACCGCGCGCATGCCGCCGCCGGCGATGACGCCGGTACCGTCGGAGGCCGGCTGCATGTACACGCGTGTGGCTCCATGCGTTCCTGTGACCGCGTAATGCAGCGAATCGTTTCGCAACGCGACGTTGATGAGGTTCTTGCGCGCCTGGGTCATGGCCTTGGAAATCGCGACCGGAACCTCACGCGCCTTGCCGAAGCCATAGCCCACGCGGCCGGTACCATCGCCCACCACGGTGAGCGCGGTGAAGCCGAACTGCCGGCCGCCCTTGACAACCTTCGCGGTGCGATTGACGGCGACGAGTTTCTCTACGAACTCGTCCGCCGACTGGCCCTTTTCTGGTCTCGCCATGTGTGTGTTACCTGCCTAGAACTCGAGACCCGCTTCGCGGGCCGCATCCGCGAGCGCCTTCACGCGCCCGTGGAACTGGAAGCCGGAGCGGTCGAACGCGACCTTGCTCACCCCCGCAGCCTTGGTGCGCTCGGCGATCGCACGTCCCACCGCCTTGGCGGCCTCGACGTTGCCGGTGTTCTTCAGGCCCTGGCGCACCGCTTCCTGCAGCGTGGAAGCCACGGCGATCACCTTCGCGCCCACCGGGTCCGTGACCTGCGCGTAAATGTGCCGCGGTGTACGGTGCACGCTCAGGCGCGCCACCGCCAGAGCGCGGATGTGCGCGCGGGCCTTGACGGCGCGTCGCAGCCGGCGCTGCCTCTTGGTGATGATCATTTGTCATCGCCTCCGGCGAGACTGCTCTCGGGGTTCGCGCACGAGCGCGAACCCCGTGCATGTAGCGGCGCTTCGCGCCGGAAAGAGGGCTTCATTTCTTCTTGCCCTCCTTAAGGGTGATCTGCTCATTCGCGTAGCGCACGCCCTTGCCCTTGTAGGGCTCGGGCGGACGAATGCCGCGGATCTCGGCGGCCACCTGGCCGACTTTCTGCCGATCGATGCCCTTCACCACGATCTCGGTCTGGCTCGGGGTCTCGATGTTGATCCCTTCCGGGATCGTCACGTTCACCGGATGCGAGAAGCCGAGTGTCAGGTTCAGGTTCTTGCCCTGCAACTGGGCGCGAAAGCCGACGCCCACCAGCTCGAGCTTCTTCTCGTAGCCGCGCGTGACGCCGCGCACCATGTTGGCAAGGTGCGCGCGCGTGGCGCCGGCGCGCGTGCGCGCCAGTCCCGCTTCCGCGAAGCTGATCTGCAGCTTCTGCTCCGTCTGCACCACCGATACGCCGCTGGTGAGCGACAGGCTGAGCGAGCCCTTGACGCCCTTGATGGTCACCGCATCCGCGGCGATGGTCGCGGTCACGCCCTGGGGCAGTTCGACCGGAGCTTTGGCGATTCTCGACATGATGGCTGTTCTTTAGTCAGGACGCTGCTGTCAGGCGACGATGCACAGGACTTCACCGCCCTGTCCGATCGAGCGCGCCTGCTTGTCGGTCATCACACCCTTGGGCGTGGAGACGATCACCGTGCCCATGCCGCCCAGGACTTTCGGCAGCTGGTCCTTGCCGCGGTAAATCCGCAGGCCCGGGCGGCTGACGCGCTCCAGGCGGTCGATGACCGGCCGGCCTTCGAAATACTTCAGGCCGATCGTGAGCCGCGGCTTGCCGCTGTCGGCATCGAGGCGGAAGTCGGCAATGTAGCCCTCGTCCTTCAGCACCTTGACGATGGCGGTCTTCAGGCGCGAGGACGCCAGCTGCACTTCGCTCTTGCCCGCGGTCTGGCCGTTGCGGATGCGCGTCAACAGATCGGCAATCGGGTCGGTCATGCTCATGCGGCGCCCCTCACCAGCTCGCCTTGGCGAGACCGGGAATCTCACCGCGGCTGGCGACCTCGCGGATCTTCACCCTCGAGAGGCCGAACTTGCGGTACACGCCGCGCGAGCGCCCGGTAATGGCGCAACGGTTGCGCTGCCGCGACGCACTCGCATCCCGCGGTTGCGACTGCAGCTGCACCTGCGCAGCCACGCGCTGTTCGGGCGAGCTCTTGGGGCTGCGGATCAGCTCCTTGAGCTTCGCGCGCTTCGCCGCGTACTTTTTCACGATCCCGGCGCGACGCTTCTCGCGCTCGACCATGCTCGTCTTCGCCATAGACTTTATGGTTCCTGTTACTTCCGGAACGGGAAGTTGAATGCCTCGAGCAACGCTCGGCCGTGACGGTCATCTGTTGCCGTCGTAGTGATGGTGATGTCCATGCCCCGGACCTGATCGACCTGGTCGTACTGGATTTCGGGGAAAATGATCTGTTCCTTCACGCCCAGGGTGTAGTTGCCCTGGCCGTCGAAGGCGCGCGGCGACACGCCGCGGAAGTCGCGGATGCGCGGCATCGCGATGTTGATGAGGCGGTCGAGGAACTCGTACATGCGGGTTCCGCGCAGCGTCACCTTGGCGCCGATCGGCAGCCCGGCGCGGATCTTGAACGACGCGATCGCCTTGCGTGACTTGGTGATCAGCGGCTTCTGCCCGGTGATCTTGGTGAGATCGGCGAGCGCCGCGTCCATCACCTTCTTGTCGGCGACCGCCTCGCCCACGCCCATGTTGACCGTGATCTTGCTGATGCGCGGCACCTGCATCACGTTGTCGATCTGCAGATTCGCGCGCAGGCGGGGGACGACCTGCTCGCGGTAGTACTGTCGTAGCCTGGCCATAAATGCTTACCCAGTGCCCGGCGCCCTCAGGCGTCGAGCATCTCTCCGTTCGATTTGAAGAAGCGCACGCGCTTGCCATCGGTGAGCGTCTTGATCCCGATGCGATCGCCCTTCTTGGCGCCCGGGTTCCAGATGGCAACCTTCGACACCGGCAGCGGCATCTCCTTCTCGATGATGCCGCCCTGCTTGCCCGCCTGCGGGTTGGGCTTCTGGTGCTTCTTCACCATGTTCACGCTCTCCACGACCACGCGGCCGTCGGCGAGCACCTGGATCACCGCGCCACGGCGGCCCTTGTTACGGCCGGACAGCACCACCACCTGATCGCCCTTGCGGATCTTCTTCATCACAATACTTCCGGGGCCAGGGAGATGATCTTCATGAACTGCTGATTGCGCAGCTCGCGCGTCACCGGGCCGAAGATGCGGGTGCCGATCGGCTCGAGCTTGTTGGTGAGCAGCACCGCCGCGTTGCCGTCGAAGCGGATCAGCGAGCCGTCCGGACGGCGCACGCCGTGCCTGGTGCGCACCACCACCGCGTCATACACCTCGCCCTTCTTGACCTTGCCGCGTGGAATGGCGTCCTTGACGCTCACTTTGATGACATCGCCCACCGTCGCGTAACGGCGGCGCGTGCCGCCCAGCACCTTGATGCACATCAGGGTGCGCGCGCCGCTGTTGTCAGCGGCATTCAGCATGGTGCGCATCTGGATCATGATTCGAGCCCTTCAGCCTCATCGAGCGCTTCAGCGCTGCGCCGCCTTCGCCACGACCTCGAGCAGCCGCCACGACTTGCGCCGCGACATGGGGCGGCACGGGGTGATGATCACCACGTCGCCCTCCTTCGAGGTGCCGTTCTCGTCGTGCGCCAGGAGCTTCGTGGTACGGCGGATGTACTTGCCGTAGGTCGGATGCTTCACCAGCCGCTCGATCTCCACGGCGATCGTCTTGTGCATCTTGTGGCTCACCACGCGTCCGGTCAGCGTGCGTGCGCCTTTCGCTTCCGGCGCCCTGCGCTCCGGCGCCCTGGGCTCCTGCGCCTGGGTTTCCTGCGCCGGGGTCTCCTGCGCCTGGGTTTCCTGTACCGGGGTCTCTGGTGCGCTCATTTCTGGTTGCCTCCGCGGCTCGCCGCCTGCGTCTCGCGCAGCACGGTCTTCAGGCGCGCGATGTTGCGCCGCACTTTGCCGAACTGGTCGGGCTTGGGCGCCTGCCCGGTAGCGCGCTGCATACGCAGGGCAAACTGCTCCTTGCGCAGCTTCACGAGCTCATCGGCCAGCTCGGCCGGGGATTTGCCGCGCAGCTCTTTGGCGTCCATCTATCGAATCTGCCGTTTCACGAATGAGGTGGATACCGACAGCTTCGAGCCTGCGAGCCGGAACGCTTCGCGGGCCGTCACCTCGTCCACGCCCTCCATCTCGAACAACACCTTGCCGGGCTGCACGCGGGCCACGTAGTACTCGACGTTGCCCTTGCCGCTGCCCATGCGCACCTCGAGCGGCTTCTTGCTGATCGGGACGTCCGGAAACACGCGGATCCAGATCTGTCCGCCGCGCTTCACGTAGCGCGCCATGGCGCGGCGCGCCGCCTCGATCTCGCGTGCGGTCATGCGCGCGCGGCTGGTCGCCTTCAGGCCAAACTCGCCGAAGGACACGTTGCTGCCGCGCTGTGCCAGGCCCGGGTTGCGGCCCTTGAACTGCTTGCGATACTTGGTGCGTTTGGGCTGAAGCATTCTCTTAAGCCATCAGGTCAGGCCGATGCCGGAGCTTCGGGCGGCGCCGGCGGTGCCGGCGGCGTTACCGGCTGCGCCGGGGCGGCGGCCAGCGGCGGGCTCGGCGCCGGGGCGGCCTCGGCTTCGCTCGCCTGCTGCGCGCGCTCGCTCTTGTCGAACACCTCGCCCTTGAATATCCACACCTTCACGCCGATGACCCCGTAGGTGGTGTGCGCTTCCGACAGACCGTAATCGATGTCGGCACGGAAGGTGTGCAGCGGAATGCGGCCCTCGCGGTACCACTCGGTGCGGGCGATTTCCGAACCGTTGAGGCGTCCGGAGACGCGCACCTTCACCCCCAGCGCGCCGCTGCGCATGGTGCTCATGACCGCGCGCTTCATGGCGCGGCGGAACATCACGCGCTTCTCGATCTGCTGCGCGATGCTGTCGCCGACCAGTTGCGCGTCGAGCTCGGGCTTTCTGATCTCGGCGATGTTCAGGCGCACGTCGTTGATCGGCATGCCGAGGAGCGCGGCGGTTTCCTGGCGCAGCTTCTCGATGTCCTCGCCTTTCTTGCCGATGACGATACCGGGACGCGCGGTCTGGATGGTGATGTTGACCTTCTTGGCGGCGCGTTCGATGAGAATGCGGCTCACCGAGGCCTCGGCGAGCCTCTTCTTGAGGAACTCGCGCACCCGGAAGTCGGTGTGCACCTGCAGCGGAAACTGTCTCTTGCCGGCATACCAGCGCGAGGTCCAGTCGCGGGTGATCCCCAGCCGTATGCCCAGCGGATTGACCTTCTGACCCATACGCTAATCCTTCTTGCCGTCGCTGACGCCGACGGTGATGTGACTGTTGCGCTTGACGATGCGCGAGCCACGTCCCTTGGCACGGGCGGCAAAGCGCTTGAGCTGCGGGGCCGCATCCACGTGGATGAGCGCCACCTTCAGCTCGTCGATGTCGGCGCCGTGGTTGTGCTCGGCGTTGGCGACCGCGGACTCGAGTACCTTGCGCACCAGCCGCGCACCCTTCTTCGGCATGAACCGCAGTGTCGCGATCGCATTGCCGACGCTCTGGCCGCGCACCACCTCGGCGACCAGCCGGCACTTCTGCGGGGAAATGCGCGCGTAGCGCAGTTTGGAGGTCACTTGCATCGTGTTCTGCGCACGCCTCAGGTGGCGGCGGCAGCCTCGACCTTGCGGTCGCCTGAGTGCGCCTTGAAGGTGCGCGTCGGAGCGAACTCGCCCAGCTTGTGTCCCACCATGTTCTCCGTGATCAGCACCGGAACGTGCTGGCGGCCGTTGTGCACGGCGATGGTCAGACCTACCATCTCCGGCACCACCGTGGAGCGACGCGACCAGGTCTTGATCGGCTTGCGGTCGTTGCGGGCGGATGCCACCTGCACTTTCTTGGCCAGGTGCAGATCGACGAACGGGCCCTTCTTCAGCGAACGTGGCATGTATGTGACGCTCCCGATCAGCGAATGCGGTTCTGGCGGCGCTGGACGATCATGTTGTCCGTGCGCTTGTTGTGGCG
>CATPBQ010000140.1 GCA_955652795.1 uncultured Steroidobacteraceae bacterium
CACACCCTTGATGTTCACCACCGGCACCACGCCGCCGATGATCATCGGGAACTGCACCAGCCCGGCTTCCTTCAGCTCCTCGGGCTTCAAGGGCATGTCCGAGGCGCCGAACGTGACGGTCTTCGCCTTGATCTGCTTGATACCGCCGCCGGAACCGATCGACTGATAGTTGAGTCCGATGCCGGTCTTCTGCCGGTACGCGTCGGCCCATTTCGAGTAGATGGGATAGGGGAAGGTCGCGCCGGCGCCGGAAATATCGGCCGCCTGCGCCGCGCCGGCGAGCGCGACGACGCCAGCCGCGGCTACCAGCATCCGCTTCGCATTGAATGAATTCATGATTCCACTCCTGGGCTTTGCGGGAATTGGCGGGGATTAGATGACAATGATGTGACGCTCTGATGACAGCCCTGCAGGCGCCGCGAGGCGCCCGGGCGAGGGGTAACGGTCACGTCCCTGTGACCGCGGGGCACAGTGTTGCCGCCGGAGTTTGCAGGCGCGTGACATCACGTGCCGCTTGCCCCGTGGCGATCTCAAGCCGTATAAACGCGCACCGCTTCACCCCCCTCCAAGGAGCGCCGCCGACCCATCAAGCGCCCGAAAGCTAATGTCGCAAACCATTGAATTGACTAAGGCTCTCATCGCACGCCGGTCGGTCACCCCCGCCGACGAAGGCTGCCAGCAGCTCATGATCGAGCGCCTCGCGGCAGCCGGTTTCGCCATCGAGCGGTTGAGCTTTGGCAGCGTCGAGAACTTCTGGGCCCGGCGCGGCGGGGCGGGACCGGTGTTCTGCTTCGCCGGACATACCGACGTGGTGCCCACCGGTCCGCTCGAGCAGTGGCACAGCGATCCGTTTGCGGCGCAGATCCGCGACGGCGTGCTGTACGGCCGCGGAGCTGCCGACATGAAGAGCGGACTGGCGGCGATGGTCACCGCCACCGAGGAGTTCGTCGGGACGCATCCGGATCACAAGGGGTCGATTGCATTTCTGATCACGAGTGATGAGGAGGGCCCGTCGGTCGATGGGACGCGGCGTGTGGCGCAATTGCTGCGCGAGCGGGGCGAGCGCCTCGATTGGTGCGTGGTGGGTGAGCCCTCGAGCGAAGCCTCGATCGGCGACACCGTCAAGGTGGGTCGTCGCGGCTCCCTCAGCGGCCGGCTCACCGTGCACGGCGTGCAGGGGCATGTCGCCTACCCGCAGCTCGCCGAGAACCCGGTGCACACGCTCGCGCCGGCGCTGGCGGAACTCACCCGTCGCGAGTGGGATCAGGGGACCGAGCATTTCCAGCCGACCACCTTCCAGGTCTCCAACCTCAATGCGGGTACCGGTGCTCCGAACGTCATTCCAGGCGAACTCAAGGCGCGCTTCAACCTGCGTTACTCCCCGGCGCAGACGCTGGAGCAGCTCAAAACGACGGTCGAGGAGATCCTGCGCGGTCACCGCGTGCGCTACACGCTGGAGTGGTACGTGTCGGGGGAGCCGTTCTACACCCCGCCCGGGCTGCTGTGCGCGGCGGTCGGCGATGCCGTGGCGCAGGTCACCGGCGTACGCCCGAAACTGTCCACCGGCGGAGGCACATCCGACGGACGCTTCATCGCGGCTCTCGGGGCGCAAGTGGTCGAGCTCGGGGTGGTGAACGCCTCTATCCACAAGGTCAACGAGTGCGTGCGGGTCGAGGACATCGATACCCTGCACCGCATGTACGTCAACGTGCTGCGAAAGCTCCTCGCCTGAGATTCGCCCTCATGCCCAACGCCCCGAGCGCCAGCGCCCAGATCAGCACCCACGCGGGCATGGCGAGGCCGAGGAATCGCCAGGTGACCTCGCCGCACTCCCCGCTCCCGGTGAGCACCTTGCGGATGACCTGCCACAGCGGCGTGAACTTCAAAAGCACCGCGAGCGGGGCGCCACAGGAAGGCAGGGAACCGGGCGGCAGACTCTGCACATACAGGTGCCGGGCCGCCACCGCGAGCGTCGCCAGCGCGGCCAGTCCTATCAGGAGCGCATAGCCGTAGGCGCCGCGGCCGCGCGGGTTGTGGAGCGCCGCGGCGAGAAACACCACCCCCAGCAGCGCCATGCCGATGCGCTGGAAGATACACAGCGGGCAGGGATCCAGGCCCAGATAGAACTGGGTATACAGGGCGTACGCGAGCAGCGCCGCGCACACCGCAAAGCCCGCGAAATTGACTACACGCCGATTGGCTCGCACGCGCTTATCGGGGCGCGGCCCCTACGCGGACGGCGCCGCCGCCGCGCCGGCGGCGCGGCCCTCGCGCAGCTCGCGTTCGACGTCATCGAGAGAGGTGTGGCGGATGTCCTTGCCGTGCACCATGTAAATGACGTACTCGCTGATGTTCTTGGCGTGATCCCCGATGCGCTCGAGCGCGCGCACCACCCACATGACATCCAGCGCGCGGCGGATGGTGCGCGGATCCTCCATCATGAAGGTGATGCTCTGGCGCTGGATCGCCTCGTATTCCTCATCCACCAGCCGGTCCTGGCGCGCCACGCGCAGCGCCGAGTCGACGTCCATGCGCGCGAACGCATCGAGCGCGTCGTGCACCATCTCCGACACCACCCGGCCGAGATGCTTGATCTCGCGGTACTTGTCGGCCGGGCGCTCCATGGTCGCAAGCCGCGAGGCGATGTAGCCGATCTTCTCGCCCTCGTCGCCGATGCGCTCCAGATCGGTGATGGTCTTGATGATCGCCACGATCACACGCAGGTCGCCGGCAGCCGGGGCACGCGTCGCGAGGATGCGGCTGCACTCCTCGTCGATGGCGACCTCCATGTTGTTCACCTGGTAGTCATCGAGCGCGACCGCCTCCCCGAGCGAGCTGTCGCCCTCCACCAGCGCGGTGATGGCCTTCTGCAGCTGCTGCTCGACGAAGCCGCCCATGCCGAGCACCTTGCTGCGCACGCGCTCGAGGTCCTCGTTGAAGCGACGCGAGATGTGGTGACTGAGGTCGGCGGTTTCCATCAGTTGGCGTCTCCGGCTTCGCTCGTCTGCCTGCGCGCGGCCATACGCGCGATGATAACGGAACTGCGGCTGACGGCCAGCGTGGCGCGCAATGCCAGCGGGATCGGCACCAGGCCCGCCAGGAATTGCGCGGTCGCGGCCTGCCAGCTGAAGCCCGCGGCGCGCGCTCGGCGCACACACCCCGCGGCAGCTGCAGGGCCGAGCGTATCGCCTCACTCAGGTCCTGGTGCAGGACCCCGGTCACATCCTGTTCGATTACATCGAGGGGCCCCGGCACCGGGAAAGCCGCCACCGGCACGCCGCAGGCGAGCGCCTCGATCATCGCCAGCCCGAAGGTGTCGGTGAGGCTCGGGAACACCAGCACATCCGCCGTGGCCAGGCAGCGGGCGAGCTCCTCGCCGAAGCGATAACCGGTGAACACGGCGCCCGGATAGCGCCCCGCCAGGGCGTGGCGCTGCGGCCCGTCACCGATCATGAGCTTGGTGCCGGGGAGGCTGAGCCTGAGGAACGCGTCGAGATTCTTCTCCACGGCGAGGCGTCCCACGCAGGCCATGATGGGCCGCGGCAGCCGCGCGAGCTGCGGGTGCGGCGGCAGCGGCCGGAAAGTGCGCAGATCGACGCCGCGGCGCCAGCGGTGCAGCCGCGCGAAGCCGCGGGCGGACAGCTCGCCCTCAGGGGTGGCGCTGCTGATGAAGGTGCGCGTGGCGGCGCCGTGGAAGCGCTTCAGCCAAGCGTAGGTGGCGGCGAGCGGGATGGGCCAGCGCGCCCGCAGATACTCCGGATAGCGGGTGTGATACGAGGTCGTGAACGGCACGCCGCGCGCGCGGCAGTAGCGGCGCACCGCGAGCCCGAGCGGACCCTCAGTGGCGATATGGATCGCGTGCGGCCGGAACGTCCGCAGTTGGCACGCCACATACCGACCGGGCGACAGCGCCAGGCGGATCTCGGGATAGCTGGGGCACGGAATACAGGTGAGGCCCTGGGGCGAGAGCAGGCGCACCTGGTGACCGAGCGCGGTGAGCGTCTCGGCGGTGCACTTGAGCGTGGTGACGACGCCGTTGGTCTGCGGCGCCCAGGCGTCGCTTGCGAGCGCAATCCTCACGCGACCTGAGCGACCAGGCGCTTGGCGCCCGCAGCGCTGCGCGCGGCGTGCGGCCAGCGCAGCAGCTGCAGCTCGCCCTGCTGAGTCTCGATGAGGGCGGAACAGGATTCCACCCAGTCGCCGGTGTTGCCGTAGAGCGTGCCCTCGATGTGGCGCAGGTTGGCGCGATGAATGTGCCCGCAGACAACGCCGTCGTAACCGTGCGTGCGCGCGTGATGGGCGGCGAGCCGTTCGAACTGCTCGATGTAGCGCACGCTGGCGCCGATTCTGAGCTTCATGCGCTCGGCGAGCGGCCAGTACGGCTTGCCCAGTGCGCGGCGCAGATTGTTCACGCGGTGGCTG
>CATPBQ010000141.1 GCA_955652795.1 uncultured Steroidobacteraceae bacterium
CACCGCTTACGTGACCATCACGGTTCAGTCGCGCTTAGCTGCGGCGGACCGCTCGCTGGAGGAAGCCGCCATGGATCTCGGCGCAAGTCCCACGCGCGCTTTCGTCGAGATCACTTTACCGATCATCGCCCCGGCGATCATCTCCAGCTGGCTGCTGTGTTTCACGCTGTCGCTCGATGACCTGGTGATCTCCAGCTTCGTCGCCGGGCCGGGCGCCAGCACCCTGCCGATGGTGATCTACTCCAAGGTGAAGCTCGGAGTCAGCCCCGACATCAACGCGCTCGCCAGTCTCATCGTGTGCGCGGTCGGAGTGTGCATCATTGGTGCGGGTTACCTGATGGCGCGCACCGACCGCCGCCGCGCGCTCGAGACGCAGCTCGCCGGACGCTGAGCGCACACGCGCGCACCGGCGGCAGTGCGCGTCACAGGTTGGTCTTGATGCGCGTCCAGGTGCGCGTGCGCAGCCGCTCCAGCGCCGGTCCGGCTTCCCGCGCGGTGTAGAGCCGCGTCTCCACCGCCGGCGTGGGATAGACGGTCGGGTCGTTGCGGATCTGCGGGTTGACGTAGGCGTCGGCCGCCCGGTTGTCGTTGGCATAGTGGATCTCGTTGGTTATGGCGGCGATCACCCGCGGCTCGAGTATGTAGTTGAGGAATTTGTGAGCCGCCAGCGGGTGCGGCGCGTCCGCGGGAATGAGCCACGCGTCGAATGAACCGTTGGCGCCCTCTTTCGGCACGGTGAAGGCCAGATGCACGTCGACCCCCGCGGCCCGGGCGCGCGCGCGGGAGGTGGCGTAGTCGCCCGACCAGGACATCGAAATGCAAAACTCGCCGTTGCCGAGCCCGTTCATGTACTCGGACGAATCGAACGCGCGGATGTAGGGGCGCACGGCGAGCAGCAGCTGCTCGGCCCGCTTGTAGCCGTCGGGCCGCGTGGTGTTTGGATCGAGGCGCAGGTAGTTGAGCGCGAGCTGCAGTACATCCTCGGCCGAATCGAGAAACGTCACCCCGCAGTCGGCGAAGTGCCGGATGATCTCAGGCTTGAAGATCATGTCGAGACTGTCGACCGGCGCATCCGTCATGCGGGCGCGGATCATGTCGACGTTGTAGGCAAAGCCGTTGACGTGCCGCAGGTAGGGCATGGCATGGCGGTTGTCCGGATCCGCCTGCGCCTCGATGGCGAGTATGTGTGGGTCGAGGTTGTTCCAGTTCGGCAGCAGCGCGCGGTCGAGAGGCCGATAGATGCCGGCCTTGATCTGCCGGCTGAAGTAATCGGTCGATGTACTGACGACGTCATAACCCGAGTCGCCCGCCATCAACTTGGCCTCGAGCGTCTCGTCGGCGTCATAAGTGTCGTAGACCACCTTGATGCCGGTGGTGCGCTCGAACTGCGCGATCGTGTCCTTGCCGATATAGTCCGCCCAGTTATAGACGTGCAGCTCCATTTCCTCCCTGGCTGCCGTATGCGCCGCACGGGCGCCCGAGCCGCAGCCGCTGAGCAGCGCTGGCGCGGCAAGTGCCAGTGCGACCGCGGCGGCGCGGGCCCGGACCGCACGCCGCGACGTGCACCGGGTGTCTATAACTTCACCATCAGGTGACGCACCACCGTATAGTCCTCCAGCGCGTAGACCGAGAGGTCCTTGCCGTAGCCGGAGCGCTTGAAGCCGCCGTGAGGCATCTCGCTCACCGTTGCAAAGTGCGTGTTGATCCAGGTCGCGCCGTACTGCAGTTGCGCCGCCACCTGCAGCGCGCGCGAAATATCGCGCGTCCACACCGAGGACGCCAGCCCGTATTCCGAGTCATTGGCCCAGCGGATCGCCTCGTCGGTATCGCTGAAGGGCGTGACGGACACGACCGGCCCGAATACCTCGCGCTGCACGATCTCATCGTCCTGGCGCGCGCCCGCGATCACGGTGGGCTCATAGAAGAAGCCGCCGCCGGTGCGCGTCTTGCCGCCGGTGGTGAGGGTGACGTGCGGGCTCGCCGCGGCACGCGCCACTATGGCCGCGACACGCTCACGCTGCCCGCGCGATATCAGCGGGCCCATCTCCACACCGGGCTCCTCCTGCGCGCCGACCTTGATGGTACGCACCGCGCTCGTCAGGTCGGCGACCAGCCGCTCGTAAACGCGCTTGCCCGCGTACAGGCGGCAGGCGGCGGTGCAGTCCTGGCCGGCGTTGTAAAAAGCGAAGGTGCGCACACCGGCGACCACCGCTTCGATGTCCGCGTCATCGAACACGATGACCGGCGCCTTGCCGCCGAGTTCCAGGTGCGTGCGTTTGAGGTTACCGGCGGCCGCCATCAGCACTTTCTGTCCGGTTGCCACCGAGCCGGTCAGCGACACCATGCGCACGCGGTCGTGAGCTATGAGTGCGCTGCCCACTGGTTCGCCGCGACCGCAGACGATGTTGACCACCCCGGGAGGCAGGATCTCAGCGAGCGCCGCCGCCAGCTTCAGCAAGGTGAGCGGCGTCAGCTCCGAGGGCTTGAGGACGAGGGTATTGCCGGCGGCGATCGCCGGTGCGATCTTCCAGGCCGCCATCATCAGCGGATAGTTCCACGGCGCAATCGAGCCGACGACGCCGACCGGATCGCGGCGGATCATGCTGGTGTGACCAGGCAGGTACTCCCCCGCCGCCAGCCCCTGGGGCGAGCGGCAGGCCCCGGCGAAGAAGCGGAACACATCGGCGATCGAGGGCATTTCGTCATTGAGCGCCGCGGCCAGAGGCTTGCCGGTGTTGCGCGATTCGAGCTCGGCATAAGCGCGCGCCTCGGTGTCGATATGGTCGGCGATACGCAGCAGCAGCGCCGCGCGATCCTTGGGAGCCGTGCGCGCCCAGCCCGGAAACGCCGCTTCCGCCGCCATGACTGCCGAGTGGACCTGCGCCACCGCGGCTTCCGGCACCGCGGCGATCTGCGCACCACTGGCGGCGTCGTGCACCGGCTGCGCCGCCGCCTCGCCCGCGACCAGGCGTCCGCCGATCAACAACTGCGTTTGCATGCTGCTCTCCTCGCGTCTCCGGCGCGCGGCTTGCCGCCGGCTGCCGGTGCGTTATATTATTATAGCCATAATATTACCTGCCGTGTGCGCTTACCGGCGAGGACCCACCATGAACTCCGACGTCATCATCACCTGCGCCATCACCGGCGACGACACCAAGGTTACCAAAAGCCCACATTGCCCCATCACCCCCGAGCAGATCGCCGCGTCGGCAGTCGATGCCGCGCGCGCCGGAGCTGCGATCGTGCACATCCACGTGCGCGACCCGGAAACCGGCGAGTTCAGCATGGCCACGCGCCACTATCGCGAGGTCGTCAAGCGCATCCGCGAGAGCAAGGTCGACGTCCTGGTCAACCTCACCTGCGGCATGGGGGGCTATATCTGTGTCGGCAAGCGGGGGCTCGAGGACACCCCCGCCGCCGGCACCGACTTCGTGAGCCAGAAGGAGCGGATGCGGCACGTCATCGAGCTTTGCGGCGAGGGGCTGTACCGCCCGGAGATCGCCACGCTCGATTGCGGTACCCTCAACTTCGGCGATGGCAACCGCGCCTACATTTCCACCCCCGATTACCAGCGCGAGGGCGCGGGTATCCTGCGCGAGCTGGGCGTGAAGGTGGAGCTCGAGGTGTTCGACACCGGCAATCTGTCGTTCGTGAAGCAGATGATCAAGGAAGGCCTGATCCCCGGCCCCGCCATGATCCAGCTGTGCAGCGGCATCCCTTACGGGGTGCCCGCGGACGTCGGACACCTGCTCGCAATGGTGAACACGCTGCCGCTGCAGTGCGTGTGGACCTCCTTCGCGCTGAGCCGCATGCAGATGCCATGGGTGGCGCAGTCGATACTGCTCGGCGGCAACGTGCGCGTGGGGCTGGAGGACAACCTCTACCTCAGCCGCGGGGTGTATGCGAGCAACGCGCAGCTGGTCGAGAAGGCACGCACCATCATCGAAGCCATGGGGGCGCGGGTTATGTCCCCGATCCAGGCGCGCGAGCGGCTGCAGCTGCACTGACGTGGCGGGCGTACCCATCTACCAGAGCGCGATCCTGCCCGAGTGGATCGACTACAACGGCCACCTGCGGGATGCCTACTACGCGCTGATCGTCAGCCTGGCCTCGGACGCGCTCATGGATCGCTTGAGGATGGATGCCGCGTACCGGCAGCGCACCCTTTGCACCTTGTACACCGTGGAGATGCACATCCACTACCTGCACGAGGTCAAGGCAGCCGACACGGCCATCGTGACCGTGCGCATCGCGGGCGCGGATCACAAGCGCATCCACGCCGCGTTTGAGATCCTGCGCGCCGGCCACACGCCGGCGGCGGCCGCCGCCGAAGTGATGCTGCTGCACGTGCGCCAGCAGCAGCAGGCGGCCGCCACCACGCCCTTCCCGGCCGAGGTGAGCGCCGCGATCGCGGAGCTGCAGGCGAGCACCGCCGGCATGCCTTCGTCCGCACCGGGATCGCGGCGCATGGAGTTGCGCGGCACGACGCGCGCGCCATGAACGCGACCGCGATGCAGCGCCTGCTGGCGCCACGCAGCCTCGCGCTCATCGGCGGCGCCTGGGCGGATGCGGCGCTGGCGGCGAGCCGCGTCATCGGCTACTCCGGTGAGGTGTGGCGTGTTCATCCCCACCGCCCCTGCAGTGACAGCCAGCACTATTTTCGCTCCGTCGACGAGTTGCCCCGCGCACCGGATGCCGCATTCGTCGCCGCTCCCAACCACGAGGTCCCGGCCATTGCGGCGGCGCTCGCCCGGCGCGGCGCGGGCGGTTTCGTGTGCTTTGCCGCCGGCTTTTCGGAAACCGGCACGAGCGACGGCGAGCGTCTCACGTGCGAACTGCTCGCCAGCGCCCGCGAACTGCCGTTCTTCGGCCCCAACTGCTATGGCTTCATCAACTTCTTCGACGCTGTGGCCCTGTGGCCCGACCAGGTGGTGGGGAGCCGGTGCGAACGCGGGGTCGCCCTGATCTGCCAGAGCGGCACGCTCGCCCTCAACCTGCTGTTCAACGATCGCTCGCTGCCGATCGGCTGTGCGCTCACCGTCGGCAACCAGACGCGCCTCGCCGCCGAGGACCTGATCGAGCTGCTGGCGGACGATGCACGCGTCACGGCGTTCGGCTTGTATCTGGAGGGCATCCGCGATGCGGCGCGCTTTGTCCGGGCGGCCGACCGGGCGCGCGCCGCCGGCAAGCCCATCGCCCTCATCAAGGCGGGACGCACCGAGGCGGCCACGCGCACCGCACTCACTCACACCGGCTCCCTCGCCGGTGCAGATGCGGCCTTCGGGGCATTCTGCGCACAGGCGGGCATCGCGCGCTGCGAATCGCTCGCGACCCTATGCGAAACGCTGAAGATCTTTCACAGCGGCGGTCCGCTGCGCGGCCGGCGCGTACTCACCATGGGCGCCTCCGGCGGCGACATGGCGATGACCGCAGACGCCGCGCGCCATCTTGGACTCGACTTCGCCCCGATTCCCGCCTCCGCTGCCGCCAGCCTGCGGGAGATTCTCTCGGATCGCGTTCACATCTCGAACCCGTTCGATTTTCATACCCATGTGTGGTTCGACCCTCCCCGGCAGCACGCCATGTTCAGCGTGGTGCAGCGCGCCGGGTTCGATGTAGTCGGGTTTATGGTCGACTGCCCGCCCGAGGGCGCGGCCGATGATTCGGCCTACGTCAGCGTGATCGAGCAGTTTGCGGCCGCGCTCCCCGGAGCAACGACCCGTGGGGCGGTGATTGCCTCGCTGCCCGAATCGCTGTCGCGCGCCACGCGGGAAAAGTGTCTCGCGGCCGGCGTCGTGCCCCTGCAGGGCCAGCGCGAAGCGCTCGAGGCGCTCGATCTGGCCGGCGCGGTCGGCGAGACCTGGGCACGCGGCGCCGCGGTGCAGCTGCACATACCGCGCGCCGCGGCGGCGTCCGCGCGCACGCTGACCGAGCACGAGGGCAAGAGCGCGCTCGCTGCGTTCGGCGTACCGGTGCCGCGCTCGCGGCTCGTCAACGCCGGTGAGGCGAGCGCCGCGGCCGCGGCGCTCGGATTTCCGGTGGTGATCAAGGCCGCAGGCGCCGCGCTCGAACACAAATCCGAGGTCGACGGGGTGGTGCTCAACGTGCGCAGCGCCGCTGAAGCCGCCGCCGCCGCGCAACGCCTGTCCGCGCTTTCCGCGACAGTGCTCGTCGAGGAGATGGTGAGCGACGGTGTCGTGGAGGTCCTGGTCGGCGTGACCGTCGATCCGCAATTCGGACAGCTCCTGGTGCTCGGCGCCGGCGGCGTGCTGACCGAGCTGCTGCGCGACAGCGTGAGCCTGCTGCCGCCGTTCAGCGCCGCCTCCATCGAGGCGGCACTCGCCAGACTCAAGCTCGCAAAGCTGCTCGCCGGTTACCGTGGCCGCCCGCCGGCAGACGTCGCTGCGCTGGCGCAGACTGTTCTCGCCTGCGCCCGCTACGCCGCGGCCAACCTCGAGCGCCTGGTGGAACTGGACCTCAATCCCGTCATCGTGCGCCCGGCCGGGCTTGGCGCCGTGGCAGTCGACGCATTGATCCGCCTGGAGGAACACTGACATGTCCGACGGCATCAGCACCGCAACCCGGGGTACGGTTTTCGAGGTGACCATCGACCGTCCGAAGGCGAACGCCATCGACCTGGCGGCGAGCCGGCGGCTGAACCAGGTGTTCGCCGCCTTCCGCGACGACCCGGCGCTGCGCGTCGCGATCGTGACCGGCGCCGGCGAGCGCTTCTTCTGCCCCGGCTGGGACCTGAAAGGCGCCGCCGGCGCCGAGGAGTCCGACGAGGACTGGGGTCCGGGCGGATTCGGCGGCCTGAACCACCCGCGTAACCTCGACAAGCCCCTCATCGCCGCGGTCAACGGCATCGCCTGCGGCGGCGGCTTCGAGATCGTGCTGGGGACGGACATCATCGTCATGGAGGAGCACGCGAAGTTCGCGCTCCCCGAGATCAACGTCGGCATACTCGCGGACGCCGGCACCATCAAACTGCGGCGGCGCATTCCCTACCACGTCGCCGTCGAGTTCCTGATGACGGGCCGCTGGATGGACGCCACCGAAGCGAAGCACTGGGGCCTTGCCAACCATGTCGTCCCGAAGGGCCAGGGTCTCGCAAAAGCACGCGAGATCGCCCAGCAGCTCGCCGACGGTCCGCCACTGCTGTTCCCGGCCATCAAACAGCTGCTGCGCCACACCGAAATGGTGGCGGAGCACCCGGCATTCGAGTTGCACGACAGCCTCAACGCCGTGCAGAAGGTCATCCGCTCGGAGGACCTGAAGGAAGGAGCGCGCGCCTTCGCCGAGAAGCGCAAACCGGTGTGGAAGGGGAGATGAGCGCCACGGACTAAGGCGCGGACACTATCCGTATGCCGATAGTTAAGTATCTACTTAACTGTTGCAGTACACGTCTGCAGC
>CATPBQ010000142.1 GCA_955652795.1 uncultured Steroidobacteraceae bacterium
GCACCCGCTCACCTTCATGGTGGTCGGACTGTATGGCAGGGTACTGCCCAACCAGGACGGCGCGCCGCTGCGCCTCATCGTGCCCTGGAAGTATGGCTTCAAGAGCATCAAATCGATCGTGCAGATCGGCTTCAGCGCGCGACAGCCCAACACCGCCTGGAATGTCGCCGCTCCGCAGGAGTACGGGTTCTACGCCAACGTCAACCCGCAGGTCGATCATCCACGCTGGAGTCAGGCCACGGAGCGCCGCATCGGCGCGCCGTTCCTGGCCGCACGGCAGCCGACGCTGCCCTTCAATGGTTACGCCGCGCAGGTCGCGAGCCTGTATCAGGGTATGGATCTGCGGCGCTACTTTTGAACGTCACGCAACGCTATCGTTACCTCTACAAGCCCCTGGTGTTCGTCGCGGGCCTGGCGCCGCTCGCCTGGATGATCTGCGGCGCGCTGCAGCTGTTCGGCGCCAGCCTGGGTGCCGACCCGGTGAAGAAGCTCGAGCACGAATGCGGCAAGACCGCGCTCAACTTCCTGCTGCTCACGCTGGCCGTGACCCCGGTGAGGACCCTCACCGGCCTGCCGCAGCTGCTGCGGCTGCGGCGCATGCTCGGATTGTTCGCGTTCTTCTATGCCGTGGTGCACTTCACCGTGTACCTGGTGCTCGACCTGGAGCTGAACTTGCGCACGGTGGGGGCCGATATCGTGAAGCGCCCCTACATCACCGTCGGCTTCACCGCGCTGCTGCTGCTGGTGCCCCTGGCGCTCACTTCCACCAACGCCATGATGCGGCGCCTGGGCCGGCGCTGGCAGAGCCTGCACCGCCTCATCTACGTGATCGCAGCTCTCGCGGTGTGGCATTTCTACTGGCAGGTGAAACGCGACGTGCGCGAGCCGCTCATCTATATGGGAATCCTCGCGCTGCTGTTGGCGTATCGCCTGGCGCGCTGGCGTGCGCCGCGCGCTGCGCGCGCGACGCCGGCTGCCGCGGCAGTCACATCGAGGTCCGGATCTGCCACAGCTCCGGAAAGAACTTGAGCTCCAGCGCCTTGGCGAGATAGGAAACTCCGCCGGTGCCGCCGGTGCCGGGCTTGTAGCCGATGATGCGCTCGACGGTTTTCAGGTGATGGCAGCGCCACAACTGGAAATTGTGGTCGAGGTCCACCAGGCGCTCGGCGAGTTCGTACAGGTCCCAGCCCGTTGCAGCGTTGTGGTACACGCCGAGCCAGGCGCCGGCCACTTGTTTGCTGGCCTGGTAGGGCGCGCTGAAATCCCGCGACAGGTAGTCCGGCGGAATCCCGTAACCCCGGCGGCTCAGCAGCCGCAGCACCTCGTCGTACAGCGACGGTGCGGCGAGTGCGCGTTGCAGCGTTTCATGCGCGAGCGCGTCGCGCTGGTGTACGGCAACCATCTCGGCGTTCTTGTTGCCGAACAGGAACTCCAGCATGCGGTACTGAAAGGACTGGAAACCCGAGGAACGCCCCAGCGCGTTGCGAAAGGCCGAGTACTCGAACGGCGTCATGGTCGACAGCACGTCCCACACCGAGATCAGCTGCGTCTGGGTGCGCGAGATGCGCGCCAGCATCTTCAGCGCCGGATCGAGGTCATCGCGTCGCACGCACTCCAGCGCCGCGGTCAGCTCGTGCAGCATCAGGCGCATCCACAGCTCCGACACCTGGTGCACGATGATGAACAGCATCTCGTTGTGCTCGCTCGACAGGGGCTTTTGCGCCGCGAGCAGCTTGTCGAGCTGCAGGTATTCGCCGTAGGACACCGAGGACCCGAGGTCCCAGTGCACCGCTTCGTCGGCGAGCTCCACGCGCTCGGATTTGTCGTATTGACGGGTAGTCATGCTTGCGATGTTACACGTCGCCTGCCGCGCGGCAACTTCGCGAGCGCAAAGGCTTAACGCCCGCACACGAAAATCCGCTAGGATCGCGCGCCAGTCCTGAAGCCAAGCGTTCCGCGAATGCCGTGAGCACCGCCATCCTCGAAGTCCGCGAGCTCGTCAAGCAGTATCCGGCCACCACCGCGGTGGCCGGCGTGTCGTTCAGCGTGCCGCCAGGCGTGTGCTTCGGCATGCTGGGCCCCAACGGCGCCGGCAAGACCACCACCATCGAGATCATGGAGGGGATTCTGCCGCCGACCGCGGGTGAAGTGCATTACCGCGGCGAGCCGCTCGGCAACCGCTTTCGCGAGGAAGCCGGCATCCTTTTCCAGAAGAGCGCGCTGCAGGACTTTCTCACGGTGCGGCAAAGCATCGCGCTGTTCCGCGGACTTTACACCACGGGACTCGACGTCGATGAGGTCATCCGCCTGTGCGCGCTCGAGAAGCTCGCCGGGCGCGATGCCCGCAAGCTCTCCGGCGGCCAGCAGCAGCGGCTGCTGCTCGCGATCGCGCTCGTCAACGACCCCACGCTGCTGTTCCTGGATGAACCCACCACCGGGCTCGATCCGCAGGCACGCCGCAACTTCTGGGAGCTGATGCAATCGATCAAGGCGCAGCGCAAGACCATCATCCTGACGACGCACTACATGGAGGAGGCAGAGCTGCTGTGCGATGAGATCGTCATCATGGACCGCGGCCGCATCATCGCCCAGGGCCCGCCGCGGCGCCTGCTGCACGAGCACTTCGCGGAGGTGCTGCTGGAGCTGCCACGCCAGGAGTTTCCGCCGGCGGCGCGCCAGCTGCCGCTCAACATCATCGACGCGAGCGATCGGGTGGAGATCAGCACCCACGACCTGGAAGCCACGCTGCGAACCTTGCTGGAAGCGAAAGTGCCCCTCACCAACCTGCGCATCCGGCCGGCCAACCTCGAGGACCTGTTCCTGGAACTGACCGGCACGGAGTTGCGCCCATGATCAAACGGCTGCTGTCGGTGCTACACGCGCGCAACCTCGAATTCCTGCGCGACCGCAGCACGCTGGTGTTCACGCTGCTGCTGCCGATCATGCTGGTGATCGGCATGGGATTCGTGTTTGGCGGCCCCGAGCGCCCGCTGTTCAAGGTCGGCGTGCTCGCCGGGCACCTGGACCGGCAGGCGCACCCGTTCCTGCGCGAGCGCTACGTCGAGTTCATCACCCTGCCGGATGAGAGCGCGGCGCTGCGCAAGGTCACGCACCAGCAGATCGACCTGCTGGTCGACCTGCACGCGCCGCAGCGCTACTGGGTGAACACCGATTCACCCAAGGGTTACATCGTGGAGAAGCTGCTGCTCGCCGCCGAGCCGGCCGCGGTCCGCCAGCCGGTCACCGGCGCCGCGATCCGCTATATCGACTGGCTGTTCCCGGGCATTCTGGGCATGAACATGATGTTCAGCTGCCTGTTCGGCGTCGGTTACGTGGTGCTGCGCTATCGCAAGAGCGGCTTCCTGAAGCGTCTGCACGCAACTCCCCTCAGCGCCTTCGAGTTCCTCAGCGCACAGGTGCTGTCGCGCCTGGGGCTCATCCTGTTCGTCACGGTGATCCTGTACGTCGGCATCGGCGCCATCATCGGTTTTCACAACGCCGGCAACGTGCTGCTGCTCGTGCTGTTGGGCGTAGTCGGCGCCCTGTCGATGATCGCCCTGGGGCTGACGATTGCGGCGCGCTTTTCCAGCGACGAGCTGGTGGGGGGGCTGCTCAACGTGCTCACCTGGCCGATGATGCTGCTGTCGGGGATCTGGTTTTCGCTGGAAGGATCACCGCGCTGGGTGCAATGGGTGGCGCACGTCTTCCCCCTGACTCACGTGCTCGAGGCGGCGCGCGCGGTGATGCTCGATGGCGCGGGCTTGCCGCAGATCGCGCCGAACCTGCTGTATCTGGCGGCCACAGCACTCGCGTTCCTCGCATTCGGGGCCTGGTCCTTCCGTTGGCGCATCGAGTAGGGTGACGGCGTGCGTTTCTACAGCGACAACACTGCAACGGCTTGCCCGGAGATCCTGGCGGCGATCAGTGAGGCCAACCAGGGGCTCGCGGTCGCCTACGGCGACGATCCATGGACGCAGCGCCTCGACGCGGTTCTCGGTGGCTTCTTCGGCGCCGAGGTGCGCGCCTTTGCGGTCGCGACCGGAACCGCGGCCAACTCCCTGGGCCTTGCGACCCTGTGCCCGCCCTACGGCGCCATTTACGCCCACCAAGAAGCGCACATCGCCACCGACGAATGCGGCGCGCCCGGTTTTTTCTCCGGCGGAGCGCAACTGGCGCTGCTGCGCGGTGAACACGGCAAACTCCTGCCCGGGACCTTCGCCGCGGCACTCAGCGCCCGTCCGGTTGACGTTCACAGCGTGCAGCCGGCGGCGCTGTCGCTGACCCAGGCCACGGAACTCGGTACCGTGTACCAGCCGGCCGAAATTGCGGCGCTGAGCAAACTGGCCCACGGCCGCGGACTCAAGGTGCACCTGGACGGGGCGCGCTTTGCCAACGCGCTGGCATTCCTCGACTGCCAGCCCGCCGACCTCACGTGGCGGGCGGGGGTGGACGTGCTGTCGTTCGGCGCCACCAAGAACGGGGCGCTGGCTGCCGAGGCAGTGGTGTTCTTCGATCGGGATCTGGTGCGGGATTTCGAGCTGCGGCGCAAGCGCGCCGGACATCTGCTCTCGAAATCGCGCTACGTCGCCGCGCAGCTGCTGGCGTACGTGGAAAGCGGAGTCTGGAAGCGCAACGCCGAGCGCACCAACCGCCTGGCGCAGGACATCGGCCGCGCCGCCGGCGCCAGCCTCCTGCACCCGGTGGAGGCCAACGAAGTGTTCGTGAAGCTCGGAGTGCAGCGTCGCCAGGCGCTGCGCGCCGCCGGCTTCGAGTTCTACGACTGGGGCGCCGAGAGCGCCGGCGACGCGCGCTTCGTGGTCTCCTGGGACCAGCCGGATGGCGACGTGCCGGCGCTGTGCGCGGCGCTCGGCCGCCTGCGCTAGAGCTCGCGCAGGCTGGTCGACACCGGCAGGCGCGCGGCACGGATTGCCGGCAGCAGGCCGCCGATCATCCCGATGACCACCGCGATGAGCAGTCCGCGCGCCACCAGCTCCGGCGTCACCTTGAAGTTGAACACCACCTGGGTGAAGTTCTCCCCGAGCGTCGACACCGACAGGTTGTTGAACAGCAGGTAGGCGATCAGCGCGCCGAGCACGCCCCCGGCGAGCGCCAGCAGCAGCGCCTCGATCATCACCGAGACCAGCACCGGCAGCCCGCCGAAGCCAATCGCCCGCAGGGTCGCGATCTCCTTGCCGCGCGCCGCGACCGCGGCGTACATGCTGTTGAGGGCTGCGAACACCGCGCCGAGCGCCATGATGAGGGTAACCACGCCGGCCAGGAACCCGATCGTCTTGCGGAACTGTCGGGTCTGGCCGCTGAAATAGTCCTGCTCGCGCAGCACGTCCAGGGTCAGGCGCGGATCGGCCGCCACGGCGCTCTTGAGCTTCTGCAGGCCGTCCGCTCCGTCC
>CATPBQ010000143.1 GCA_955652795.1 uncultured Steroidobacteraceae bacterium
CGAGCGCTTCCTGTGGGCGCTGCGACGCGGGGCCATTCCCGCCGGCCGCGTCATCTCCAATGCCGGGGCGCTCGAGCACAAGCCGGCGACCTCGACCATCAACTGCACGGTCTCGGGCACGATCCACGACTCGATGGACGACATCCTCAGGAAAGTTCACGAGGCGGGACTGACGCTGAAAGCCGGCTGCGGCATCGGCTATGAGCACTCGACGCTGCGCCCGCGCGGCGCGTACGTGTCGGGGGCGGGTGCCTATACGTCCGGCCCCCTGTCCTTCATGGATATCTTCGACAAGATGTGTTTCACCGTCTCTTCCGCCGGCGGACGCCGCGGCGCACAGATGGGCACGTTCGATGTCGGGCATCCGGACGTCATGGAGTTCATCCGCGCCAAGCGCGAGAACGGTCGCCTGCGGCAGTTCAACCTGTCGCTGCTGATCACCGACGAGTTCATGCAGGCGGTGCGCGAGGATCGTGAGTGGAAGCTTGCCTTCCCGCTGTCGCAGCGGGAGTACGAGGCGGACAAACCCGATCTCGCCGATCCGGTGAAGTTCGTGTGGCGCGAGTGGCCGGTGCACGAGGGCTACGTCGTCAACGATGAGGGCCTGGTTGCCTGTAAGATCTACAAGACGCTGCCGGCGCGGCGCGTGTGGGACGTGATCATGACGTCCACCTACGACTTCGCCGAGCCCGGGTTCATTCTCATCGACCGCGTCAACGAGATGAATAACAACTGGTGGTGCGAGAACATCCGCGCCACCAACCCATGCGTCACCGCCGACACGCGCCTCGCGACGCGCTACGGACTGGTGCGTATCGGCGATCTCTACGACGCCGGCGTTGACATCCAGGCGACGGTCGACCGGCGTGCGCTGGGCGAGGGGGCCACGGGCGTGGACATGCGTCCGGCGGTTCCCGCGTTCATGACCTCGCCGTCCGCAGACGTGTATCGCGTCGTGACCAAGGACGGCTACGAAATCAAGGCGACCGAGTGGCATGACTTCTACACCACGCGCGGCAAGATCAGGCTGAAGGATCTGAAGCCCGGTGATGAGCTGCTGGTGCAATCGGGCAAGGGCCAGTTCGGCGGCTCGGGCAGCGAGGAGTTGGGCGCGCTGCTGGGACTTCTCACCGGCGACGGCCACTTCACGAATCGCGGCAGAGGCAAGAACGCGGCGGTCGTGAACCTCTGGGGCGAGGATCGCGATTACGCGCAGGAAGTCGTCGATTACATCAATTCGCTTATCGCGGGCTGGGCACAGGCGCCGCGCGGGTATCGCGTGAGCGCGGTGGCTGTGACGCAGCGCCATCTCGTCATGATCCGCTCGGTGATCCTGGCGCGGGTACTCGAGCACTACGGTTTCACCGCCAAAGCGAAAACCCAGGTGCCGGAAATCATCTGGCGCGGTAGCGAGGGTTGCGTACGTGGATATCTGCGTGGACTGTTCCAGTCCGACGGCACGGTCAATGTTTCCGGCAACGACGGTACGAGCTGCTCGGTGCGGCTCGCCTCCAGTCAACCCTCGCTGCTGAAGGATGTGCAGCTGCTGCTCGCGAACTTCGGGGTGTTCGCACGCGTGCTGGAGCGGCGCGCAGCGGGCCAGCGGCTGCTGCCGGACGGCAAGGGCGGTGCGAAGCAGTACACCTGCAGGGCAGATTACGAGCTGATCATCGACGGTGAGTCGCGCGAGCGCTTCATGTCAGACATTGGCTTCATGACCAGGGGCAAGAACGAGAAATACGAAAAATGGGTCGCGACCAAGGTGCTGCGTAAGACACAGCCGTTCGTGAGCCGCGTTGCCGAGATTACCCATGTTGGCAAGGAGGCGGTGTTTGATACCACGCAGGCAGATCACAACACTGTTATCTTCAACGGCCTCGTGACAGGGCAGTGTGGTGAGCAGCCATTGCCGCCGTACGGCTCGTGCCTGCTCGGCTCGGTGAACCTGACACGCTTCGTGAAGCATCCGTTCGGCGATTTCGCGGAATTCGACTGGTCGGAGTACCGCGAGGTGGTGAAGGTGTTCACGCGCATGCTCGACAACGTGGTCGAGGTCAACGGGTTGCCGCTCGAGAAGCAGCGCGAGGAGATCCTGCGCAAGCGCCGGCACGGCATGGGGTTCTTGGGGCTGGGCAGCACCATGACGCTGCTGCGCATGAAATACGGCTCCCCGGAAGCGGTGCAGTTCACCGAGGCGGTGGCGCGCGAGATGGCGGTGGCCGGCTGGGAAGCGGCGCTGCAGCTGGCGCGCGAGAAGGGGCCGGCGCCGATCATGAACGAGGAGTTCACGGTCACGAAGGAAATGCTGCGCAAGCGCCCGGAGATGGCGCGCGATGGCTGGAAGCCGGGGGCGAAGATCGACGGCCGCCTGCTGCACGCGAAATACAGCCGTTACATGCAGCGCATCGCGCAGGTGGCGCCGCAGCTGGTGCACGAGCTGGCGGAGACCGGCGCGCGCTTCACGCACCACAGCTCGATCGCGCCCACCGGCACGATCTCGCTGTCGCTCGCCAACAACGCCTCGAACGGCATCGAGCCGTCGTTCGCGCATCACTACTTCCGCAACGTCATCCGGGAAGGCAAGAAGTCCAAGGAGAAGATCGACGTTTATTCCTTCGAGTTGCTGGCGTATCGCGAGCTGGTCAACCCAAATGCCAAAGCCGGAGCGACGAACGATGCCGAGAGACTGCCGGACTACTTCATCGCCTCCGACGACGTCACTCCCAAGGAGCATGTCGAAGTGCAGGCTGCGGCCCAGAAGTGGGTCGATTCATCGATTTCTAAGACGGCGAACGTGCCGACGGATTTCGCCTACGCGAAGTTCAAGGACATCTATCTGTATGCATACGAGCAGGGTCTGAAGGGCTGCACCACCTTCCGCTTCAACCCGGAAGCGTTCCAGGGCGTGCTGGTGAAGGAACAGGACCTCAAGAACACGATCTACAGGTTCACGCTCGAGGACGGCTCGGTGATCGAAGTGCGTGGCGATGAGGAGATCGATTACGACGGCGAGATTCACACGGCGGCGAATTTGTTTGACGCCATGCGCGACGGGTACTACGGGCGCCTGTGAGCGCCGGGAACACACTATGGCAATCAAGATCGACCACAAAATCATCAAGTATCAGGTGCAGAAGCCGGAGGACAAGCCGGTGGACAAGGCGCCCGAGCTGAGGGCGGCGGCCGCGGGGGGAGAAACGGAGCTGGTGCGCGACAAGAACGGCCGCACCGCCAAGGTCATCCGGATGCACGAGCGACTCGAGCGTCCGGAGGTCCTGGTCGGCTCTACCTACAAGATCAAGACGCCGATCTCGGATCACGCCATGTACGTGACCATCAACGACATCGTGCTGAACGAGGGCACCGAGTACGAGCAGCGCCGGCCCTTCGAGGTCTTCATCAACTCCAAGAACCTCGATCACTTCCAGTGGATCGTGGCGCTCACGCGCATCATCTCGGCGGTGTTCCGCAAGGGCGGCGACGTCACCTTCCTGGTGGATGAGCTGAAGGCGGTGTTCGACCCACGCGGCGGTTACTGGCAGCCCGGCGGGAAGTTCATGCCCTCGATCATCGCCGAGCTCGGCTATGTCATCGAGAAGCACCTGCAGAGCATCGGTCTCATCAGGAAGACGCAGCTCGATCCGCACCAGCAGAAGCTTATCGATGAGAAGCGCGCCGAGTTCCGGGCGCGCGCCCGGCAGGCCGACGCCTTTGCCAAGACGCACTTCCCGGAGGGCGCGCAGCTGTGTGGGCGGTGCAGCACGGCCGCGGTCGTGATGATGGACGGCTGCATGACCTGCCTGAACTGCGGCGACTCGAAGTGCGGATGAACCACTGACAGACCCCACGCGAGCTCACGAGGCAGCCGGCGGGCTGCCTCGCGTGTTTTGCACAAGACCATGCCGCGCTGCACAGGCAAAAAAAACCCCGCTTTCGCGGGGTGTCGGTCGCTTGCTTGTGTGTGGAGGAGTCTTTTCTCGTTATTTTTATCCGGTCAAGGGCACAGTATCCGACGAGTCATCCAGACTGCATTCCGGATCTGAGCTTTCTTGTTCGTTAATCCCGTGGCGTTGCTTCCGTTCCAGGCATTGGTTGCCGTTACTGTTAGATTAGCAACACTCGTGCCAACGCGGCTGCTTGCCGCAGCGGTTGGACATCTTGTCCGCCGGCGCTGTTGCAACTGTGACGCACAGCACGTTGTGAGGACCGCCCACGCTGTCACCGTGCAGCGGCCGGGTGCTTCTTGCAGGCCTCAAATCGGCGCGCGGCGCCCGGCATGTCAAAATACCCGACGCATTCACGGGTGCGCGCGGGCGCGCAGCGGGGGCTATATGTGCCACAAGCCCTTGAACTCACATGGGAACTTCGTCTTTGCAGGAGTGTAAATGAAGTCGACAGGGGGCCCGGCGGGAACGCGCGGCGTGATCCGATGGCCGCTCAGCGCGTGCCGGTGCAGTGTCGCGGCCTTGAGCGCGTGGCTCGTGTTCGCGTCCGCTCTGGCGCAAGACAATCCCATGCCACGCCCGCCGCAGCTGGAGCGCGACGTGCAGTTCTGGATCCGCGTCTACACGCAGATCGACACCAACGCGGGATTCCTCCACGACCAGTACAACCTCGGCGTGGTCTACGACACGCTGCACTTCACCCCCAACACGACGCCCGCTGAACGCGAGCGCCAGGTGGAGCAGGCGCGCCAGCGCTACGGTGGCGCGCTGCACCGCATCGCGGATGCCGCAGACGCCCCGCTGTCGGAGGAGGATCAGCGGATCAAGGACCTGTGGGGCGCCGAGAGCACGCCCGCCCGCCTGCGCTCGGCGACCGACGACATCCGCTTCCAGCTGGGCCAGGCGGATCGCTTCCGCGCGGGGCTGATCCGCTCCGGCGCCTGGGAGACGCACATCGCGGAGACACTGGCGAATCTGGGGCTGCCCGCAGAGCTGGCGGTGCTGCCGCACGTGGAGTCGTCGTTCAACCCGGCCGCGTACTCGAAGGTCGGCGCCGCAGGCCTGTGGCAGTTCATGCGCTCGACCGGGCGGCGTTACATGCGCATCGACGGCGCGGTGGACGATCGCCTCGACCCGTTCCGCTCCACCGAGGCCGCGGCACAGCTGCTTGCCTACAACTACCGGGTGCTCGGCAGCTGGCCGCTGGCGCTGACGGCGTACAACCACGGCACCGCCGGCGTGCGCCACGCCAAGGAGACACTCGGCACCGACGACATCGTCCGGATCGTGCGCAGCTACACCAGCCACACCTTCGGCTTCGCATCGCGCAATTTCTATGTCTCGTTCCTCGCGGCGCTCGACATCGATCGCAATCCCGAGAAGTACTTCGGTGCGCTGCAGAAGCAGAGCGAAACCCGGTTCCAGGAGGTGCAGGTGCCGGCCTACGTGCCCATGGCGACGCTGGAGCGCGCCCTGAAGATCGACGGCGAGAGGCTGCGGGCGCTGAACCCGGCGCTGCTGCGTTCGGTGTGGGACGGGCACCAGCGCGTGCCCAAGGCCTATCACCTGCGGCTGCCCCTCGAGGGCTCGCCCTGGACCCGCGACCTGCTCGCGCAACGCCTGAGTCCCGCCGAGATGTTCGCCGGCCAAAGCGGGCCACCGCGCTACCAGGTGCAACGCGGCGACACACTGGCCCAGGTGGCGGAGCGCTACGGGGTGTCGGCCGAGACGCTTGCCCGGCTGAACCACCTGCGCACCAGCGCGCGCCTGCACGCCGGCCGCACGATCACCGTGCCCGAGACGCCGTCGGTAACGGTCGCCGCGGCTGCGGCGCCCGCCGCCGCGCCCGCTGCGGCACCCCCCGCGGCGGGCGCCGCA
>CATPBQ010000144.1 GCA_955652795.1 uncultured Steroidobacteraceae bacterium
CGGCGCTCGCCGACAAGTCCGCGGACGCCACGGCCGACAGCGGCAGCAGCGCGGACCAGCCGCCGGCGCTCTTGACCAGCAGGCCTTCCGCTACGGCGCCGAGGGAGGTGCCCTCGAGGTCGGCGCTCGTCAGCGGCGGCGTGGTGCGCGCACGCTCGACGTCGAGGAGAAACGGCTGCAGCCGCGCGGCGCTCACCGGCAGACCCGCGACCGCCTCGTGCAGCCGCGCGCTCAATTCGGACGGCGCCGGGAGACTGCCCTGGCGTGCGCGCTGCACGGTGAGCGCCGGTAGGTAGCGGGCCGGGGACTCGAAGCCCCCGATCACGCCCTGATCGATGAGCGGCGTGAGAAGCGCCCCCAGTGTGTGCGCGGCGGCGAGGGCGGACTCACGGTCAGGCGCGGATGCCACGATCACGTAGCGCACATACGTGGCGCCGGCGCCGGCGTCGGCCCGCAGCTGTTCATCGAGCGCCTGGTCCGCGGCGGGAATCGGGTTGAGCGCCGACAATTCGCGATTCCAGAGCGTGTCGCGATGTACGTACAGGGCCGCTCCTGCCAGCAGCGGCACCAGCAGCAGCGCGCCGCGGACGCTTCTGAGCTTGTGCACCGCGCGCGCCAGGCGCTCGCCGAGCGCGCTCAAGTCGCGGATCGCGAAGGTGCGCGGCAACCACCCCGGGAGCACGAAGCGCGTGACCAGCGCCGCCGCCACCAGGCCGGTGACGGAATACAGCCCCAGCTGCGCCAGGCCCGCAAAGGCGGACGGCAGGAGCGCGGCGAACCCGCAGATGGACGTGAGCACGCCTAAGCGGATCGTCGGCCACACCGAGTTTCGCCAGTGCGCGGCGCCCTGGATGAAGAGATAGATGGAGTAGTCAACCGCCTCACCGATCAGGGTGATGCCAAAGCCGAGGGTGATGCCGTGCACGGCATCAAAGCCCAGCGCAACGGAGGCGACCCCGGCGAGGGCGCCGGAGGCGACCGGCACCAGCGTGAGCAGCAGCGCCGGCAGCGAGCGATACACGGAGAGCAGCAGCAGCGCGATGAGTGCGGCACTCACGCCCGAGAGGCGCATCACCTCGCCCTTGATGATGGCGCGCGAGGCCACCGCGAACATCGGGGGTCCGCTCATGAGCAACCTGATGCCGCGCCCGTCGGCGGCCGGGATCGTGGCCAGGCTCGAGGCGAACGCCCGCCGGATGGCCTGGCACGCCGCCTGTTGTGCGTCGGTGTCGGAGCCGGCGGCGCGGGTTTGCACGACGAGCAGCGCACGGGCGCCATCGCGCGAGCTCCACACCCCTTCGGTAGTGCGCGGACCCCGACCCGGTCCGAGCGCCTCCAGAATCCCCAGCATCTCCCCGGTCGGATCGCGCGTGAACAGCGGTTTGAGCAGCGCGCCCTCGGGCGAGGCCAGCAGGTCGAGCGAGTCGGCGATCGCCGCATGCAGTCCTGCCACCGTGAAGCGCTGCGGTGTGACGGTCTCGCTGAGCAGGTAGCGGTGGCGAAAGAGAAACTCCCGATCCCGCTCAAGGCTCGCGGCGTCGCCGTTGTTGACGGTGATGAAGTGCGGGTCGGACCTGAGCTCTCGGGCGAGCTGCACCGACAGCCGCGCGCGCGTGCGCGCATCCGCGCCCTCGAGCGCCACGAGGATGAGGCGTGCGGCGGGGCCGGTGCGCAACTGCTCGATCAGGAGCCTCTGGGTCGCGCTGGGGCTGCGGGGCAGAAAAGCCGACAGGTCGGCGGTGTAGGTGGCGCGCGCGACGATGCCGGCGGCGATGATCACCAGCAGCGCCCAAATCAGCGTCCCCGCACCCGGCCGGGTCATGGGGGGACTTCGGGACCGATGCTGAGCAGGGAGCGATCCCCGTCGCTCTGGCGGATTTGCACCGTACGGATCACATCGCGCTCGCCCTCGATGCGGACGTCCTTCACCGCGCCCGCGAGGGTGGCGTCCACCGGCACCAGGAGCAGCGTCCAGTGCGCGAGCGTGCCGTCGAACTGAACCCGGAAGAAACGCTCCAGCGCCGCGCGATCTCCGGCGAGCGTGGCGCGGATGCTCTCGATGAACGGCACCGCCTGCGGATAGTCGCGCAGTTCCATGACATGGGTGCGGTGTCCGCGGCGCACCCTCATCACGCCATGCTCCAGAACCAGGGTCTGCGCCTTGGGTTTGAGCGTGCGCTTCTCCAGCCGGTCGGGCGCGTCGTACAGCAGCTCGCCGGATGATTGCAGCGGGCGATCGAGCATCGCCAGCTGCTGCACCTCGGTGAAGGTGACGTGGCCGTGCCGGCGCGAAGCGAGGAGCTGCAGCAGCTCATCGAACGCCGGCGGGGCGGTGCTCTGCGCGGCCGCGGCGCAGGCGACGGCGAGCGCCAGCGTGCTCATGACGCCGACACCGCGGCGCCGCAGTCTCACGCGCCCGCTCCGGGCGCGGCCTCGGCCGGGGCGTCGGCGCCGTGCCAGAAGTCGTAGAAGTTGAACCAGTTGTAAGGATCGCTGCGGCAGTACCCCTCCAGCAGCGCGACGTAGTGCGCGATCGCTTCACGCACCGCCGCCTCGCGGCCGGCGGGGGCGGGCTGTGAGAAATCGGCGATCTGCCGGAACACCACGTGGTAGTGATTGCCGCCGCGGTACAGACCGGTCATGAAAATTACCGGGCGCCGCAGGGCCGCGGCGGCGCGCATGGGCCCCGAGGGAAACAGCGCCGCACGTCCGAGGAAGTTCACGATCTGCGCCGGCGCATCCGCGATGGTGCGGTCGGCGAGCATCCCAACGAACTTGCCCTCATCCAGGCAGTCGCGGATCCGCAGCATCGCCTCGAGGTGCCCGAGCTCAATGATCTCCGGCGCGCTGGCCGGGTTGCCGGCTTTGAAAAACGCGTTGATCCGGCTGGCGTTGTGCTGGTACATCGCCATCGCCACGCGCAGACCCGGGCGGCGCCGGCCCAACGCGCTCATGATTTCGAAGCTCCCCAGGTGCGCGCCGAGCAGAAACGCCCCGCTGCCGCGCGCGACCGTGTCGTGCATGAGTTCCTCGCCCTCGGTCGAGATCTCGAACAGGCCGTAGCGTTCCCGCACCAGGTAGAGCCGATCGAGAATGGTCGAGGCAAAGGCGTACACGTGCCGGTAGCGGTCGACTCCACGGGGCTCGCGCCCGAGCGCGCGTCGCAGATACTCGCGCGCGCTGCGGCGCGCGCTGGGCGCGAACGCGAAGAAGTAGGCCGCGATGACATGCAGGATGCGCTGCGCCACGGGTCGGCCGCACCGCAGCGCTAGGAAGATCATTATCCTGACGAGGGTCGCGCTGCCGCGCTCGGGTGCGCCCGCCCATTGCGCCGCGCTGGCCCGCGGCCCGGCGGAACTCTCAACCGGCTTGGCCGTCATCATGCGGCTCGTCGGGCGCGATCGCGGGCACGAGCACCCCGTGGGCGACAGGTTGTCCGGCACTCGAGATGCTGAAGCGGATCGAGCCATTGGGCAGGGGCTCGTGCTCGAGGGTGAGGGTTTCACCCGGGCGCACCGGCTTCACGAACTTCGCCGCGCCGATCCGCCAGCGCGTGCCGGCGCGCGAGCGCTCCTGCTCCACCGCGCGCACCATCTCATCGAGCAGCAGCACGCCGGGCAGGATCGGCGCGCCGGGAAAGTGTCCGGCGAACGCCGGGTGCTCGGCGGCAATGGTGACAGTGACGGCGCCCATCGTAAGGGTCTCACGCGGACTTCAGGTGCGCCGCCGCCAGGGACTTCAGCGCCTCCTGCGAGAGCTTGCCGGTGCTGTTGCGCGGCAGGCGCGCCACGAACAGCAGCGGGCGCGGCAGGAAAACCGGATCGATCCGCCGGCGCAGCTCCTGCACCACCCGGGCCGCATCCAGGTTCGGGGCGACCACGCAGGCAGCCACGCGAGCGCCGCCGGCGTGCGAGGCACGCGGGTCATCGACGTGGAAGAACGCGCCGTCGATGACGCCGGGAATGGAATTCAACTGGTGGTTGAGGTACGCAAGTGAGCTGCGCTTGCCGGCGATGTTGACCAGATCCGCCACACGCCCGTGCAGCAGGAAGCGCTCAGCCCCCGTCATCTCCAGCACGTCGCACATGCGCGTCGGCTGCTCGATGTGACCGCCCTGCGCCCAGGTCTCCCCGTCCCTCACCGACAGCGTGACGCCCGGCCACAGCCGCCACTCGGGGCCGTGCGTCGGACGCCGCAGCGCGATCTGCCCCGTTTCGGTCGAGCCGTAGATCTCCACCAGCCGGGCGTTGAAACGCTGCTCGACCTCGGCGGCGAGCTGCTGCGCCAAGGGCGCGGTGGACGATACGATCAGGTCCGCCGGCGGCAGCGCAATCCCGGACTCCAGCAGCGCGCGCAGGTGAATCGGGGTCGAGATGAGAATCCGCGGGCGGGGCACCGCGGCCAGCACGCCGCTGATATCGGCGGGGTAGAACGGACGTTCGGCGCACAGGGCGTGCCCGCACCCCAACGCCAAGAGCACGCTCGATTCAAAGCCGTACATGTGCTGCGGCGGGACCGTGGCGACGATGGCGCAGGAGGGGCTGCCGGACAGTCCCAGCCGGCCGGCCTCTTCGCGCACGCAGGCGATGAGCCGGCTCCAGGTCTTGCGGTAAGGGACCGGCGTGCCCGTGGAGCCGGAGGTGAACACGCAGGCGGCGAGCTGTGCGCTGTCGATCATCGGCACGGGCGCCTGGCTCGCGCTGAGCAGCGTGACGTCGCGGGGAAACGGCACGCGCGGCAGGTCGATGTCGCAGTCAGCTTCGTCCGTGAGACAGATGACGTCCGGGGCGAGGGCGGTGAGCTGGCGGATGACTTCGGGGGTGTGAGTCGAGGGCAGCAGGCTCACCTTGCCGGACACGAGGCTCGCGGCGAGACCTACCGCGAAGTGA
>CATPBQ010000145.1 GCA_955652795.1 uncultured Steroidobacteraceae bacterium
CTCCACCTGTTCGGCGCCCACGATCTCGATCGGCTGGCGGTTGAAGAGAAACTCGACCCCTTCTTCACGGCTGTTGCGGTAGTCGCGCCGCGAGCCGGTCATGTTGCGCTCATCGCGCCGGTAGGTGCAGGTCACGGACTGTGCCCCCTGGCGGATGGCGGTGCGGTTGCAGTCCATGGCGGTATCCCCGCCCCCCAGCACCATCACGCGCCTGCCGCGCAGGCTGATGAGCGAGTTGCTGCTGCCGGGGAACCCGAGCTCGTGCCGGATGTTGGAAATGAGGTACGGCAGCGCCTCGTAAACTCCCGGCAGATCCTCGCCCGGGAAGCCGCCCCTGACATAGGTGTAGGTCCCCATGCCGAGGAACACGGCGTCGTATTCTCCCAGCAGCCTCGCGAAGGCCACGTCGGCGCCGACCTCGCAACCGAGGCGAAACTCGACCCCCATTTCCTCCATGATCTCGCGGCGCTTCTCCACCACCTCTTTCTCGAGCTTGAAGGGCGGGATGCCGAAGGTGAGCAGCCCGCCGATGCGGGCATGGCGATCGAACACCACCGGCTGCACGCCGCCGCGCACCAGGATGTCGGCGCACGCCAGGCCCGCCGGACCCGCTCCGACGACCGCCACGCGCTTAGCCGTAGGCTGCACGTTCGACATGTCGGGCTTCCAGCCGGCTTTGAGCGCCTCGTCGGTGATGTACTTTTCGATCGCACCGATGCTGACCGCGCCCAGGCCGTCATTCAGCGTGCAGGCGCCCTCGCACAGGCGATCCTGCGGGCAGATGCGGCCGCACACCTCGGGGAGCGAGTTGGTCTTGTGAGACAGCTCCGCCGCCTCGAACAGATTCCCCTCCTCGATCAGCTTCAGCCAGTTGGGGATGTAGTTGTGAACCGGGCATTTCCACTCGCAGAACGGATTGCCGCAGGCGATACAGCGCCCCGCCTGCTGGGCTGCGCCGCTCGCATCGTAGGACGCGTAGATCTCGCGGAAATTGACTACCCGCGCCTCCACCGCCGTCTTGGCCGGATCTGAGCGCGGGATGTCGAGGAATTGCAGGTTCTTGTCGGCCATGAGTTGCGCAACCTTCAGGCCGCGCGCCGCAGGCTGTCGATGAGGGAATCGATGGAGGCAGCCTTGGGCTTCACCACCCAGAACTTGGGCAGAAACGTGCGCAGGTCGTTCAGGATCTGCTCGGCCCAGGGGCTGGCGGTCTCGGTGACGTGCCGCGCGAGCAGAGCCTCGAGGTGCTGCACGTGCGATTGCATGGCCTCGGGGTGAATGCGGCTGATGTCGATGAGCTCGTGGTTGTAGCGGTCGACGAAGTTGCGCTCCAGGTCCAGCACGTAGGCGAAGCCACCGGTGAACCCGGCACCGAAGTTGACCCCGGTGCGGCCCAGCACGCAGACCGCGCCTCCGGTCATGTACTCGCAGCAGTGGTCGCCTGCGCCCTCGATCACCGCGACCGCGCCCGAATTGCGCACCCCGAAGCGCTCACCGGCGAGGCCGGCGGCGTACAGCTCCCCGCCGGTGGCGCCATACAGGCAGGTGTTGCCCATGATGATCGTGTCCTTCGCCAGGAAGCGCGCGCTGCGCGGGGGGCGCAGCACGATCCTGCCCGCCGCCATGCCCTTGCCGACGTAGTCGTTGGCATCGCCTTCCAGGTACAGGTTCAGGCCGCCGGCATTCCATACGCCGAAACTCTGCCCGGCGTTGCCGCTGCAGCGCACGGTGAGCGGCGCATCCTCCATGCCGTAATTGCCCCAGCGCCGCGCAATCTCGCCCGACAGGCGCGCGCCGATGGAGCGGTTGAAGTTGCTGAGCTCATAGTGCCATTCGCCCCCGCAGCGCTTCTCGATGGCCGGCAGCATGTCGCGCACCATGCGCTCGGCGAGCTCGCCCTGATCGAAGGGCGCGTTCGAGGGCGTGACGCAGAACTGCGGCACATCCTCGGTGAGGCCGCCGGCGGACAGGATGGGGGTGAGGTCGAGCTTGCGCTGCCGCGGCGTCGTTCCGCTTTGCACCTCGAGATACCCGGTGCGGCCGATGACCTCCGCGAGCGTTCGGACCCCGAGGGAGGCGAGGATCTCGCGTACCTCCTCGGCCACGAAGCGGAAGTAGTTGATCACCATCTCAGGCAGGCCGGTGAAGTACTTCGAGCGCAGCACGTTGTGCTGGGTCGCGATGCCGGTTGTGCAATTGTTCAAATGGCAGATGCGCAGGTACTTGCACCCCAGCGCCACCATCGGCGCGCTGCCGAAA
The DNA here is from genome assembly GCA_955652795.1 of uncultured Steroidobacteraceae bacterium. Lineage (GTDB taxonomy): Bacteria > Pseudomonadota > Gammaproteobacteria > Steroidobacterales > Steroidobacteraceae > 13-2-20CM-66-19. The sequence goes on from CATPBQ010000145.1 coordinate 2,260, forward strand.
CCGAAGCTCTCCGCGCCGATGATCGCCGCTTTCACTACATCGAGCCCGGTCTTGAGCCCGCCGTCGGTCTGCAGGCGCACGCGGTGGCGCAGATCGTTGCGGCGCAGAGTCTGGTGGGTCTCCGCCAGTCCAAGCTCCCACGGCGTGCCGGCGTACTTGATGGACGACAGCGGGCTCGCGCCCGTGCCGCCGTCGTATCCGGAGATGGTGATCAGGTCGGCGTACGCCTTGGTCACCCCGGCGGCGACCGTCCCCACCCCGGGCTCGGCCACCAGCTTCACCGACACCAGCGCTTTGGGGTTGACCTGCTTCAGATCGAAAATCAGCTGCGCCAGATCCTCGATCGAGTAGATGTCGTGGTGCGGGGGCGGGGAGATCAGCCCCACGCCCGGGCGCGCGAAGCGCAGCGAGGCGATCATGTCGTTGACCTTGTGACCGGGGAGCTGCCCGCCCTCGCCCGGCTTGGCTCCCTGGGCGATCTTGATCTGCAGCACCTCGGCGTTGATCAGGTACTCGGGGGTCACGCCAAAGCGCCCGGAAGCCACCTGCTTGATCTTGGAGTTGCGCTCGGTGCGATAACGCGCCGGATCCTCGCCCCCCTCGCCGGAGTTGGAGCGCGCGCCGAGACGGTTCATGGCGATGGCGAGCGCCTCGTGCGCTTCGGGCGAGAGCGCGCCGAGGGACATGCCGGCGCTGTCGAAGCGCGCCAGAATGGCCTCCGCCGGCTCGCCCTGCGCGAGCGGGATCGGCTGCGCGGCGCTCTTGAGCGCCAGCAGGTCACGGAACGTGGATGCCGGCCGCTCGTTCACCAGGCGCGCGAACTGCTTGTAGTGGGCGTAGTCCCCGCAGATCACCGCAGCCTGCAAGGCGGCGATCACGTCGGGGTTGTACATGTGGTACTCGCCGCCGTGCATGTACTTGAGGAGTCCTCCCTGAGCGATCGCCTCGCGCGGATTCCACGCCCGCGCGGCGAGCTCCTGCTGGTCGGCCTCGAGATCGTCGAAGTCCGCGCCCTGCACGCGGCTCGCGGTGCCCGTGAAGCACACCTCGACCACGTCCTCAGCCAGTCCCACGATCTCGAACAGCTGCGAGCTGCGATAGCTCGCGATGGTGGAGATGCCCATCTTCGACATGATCTTGAACAGGCCTTTTCTCAGGCCCGCACGGTAGCTGCGCCCGAGTTCCAGGCGCGCCGCGAAGTCGAGTTTGACACGGCCGCGGCGCATCATCTCGAACAACACCTGGTACGCCATGTACGGATACACGGCGGTCGCTCCATAGCCGATCAGGCAGGCGAAGTGATGCGGCTCGCGCGCGGTGCCGGTCTCAACGAGCAGGTTGCACTTGCAGCGCAGGCCGGTCTTCAGCAGGTGCTGATGCACCGCCGCGGTCACCAGCAGCGCGTGCGCGGGAATGCGGTCCCTGAGCAGGTAACGATCCGACAGCAACAGCACGAGCTTCCCCTCGCGCACCGCGCTCTCCGCCTGCGCGCACAGTCGCACGATTGCCGCGCGCAGGCCCTCCGCGGGCTCGTACTGCAGGTCGATGAACTCGTGGCTGACCTCCTCGATCGCCAGGATCTGGCGCAGCTTCCTCTGTGAGAGGATCGGCGAGCCGAGCACGATCTGGCGCGCGTGTTCGGGCGCGGGCTCGAAGATGTTGCATTCCGGCCCGATCTGCGTCTGCAGCGACATCACGATCGATTCGCGCAAGCTGTCGATGGGCGGATTGGTGACCTGGGCGAACTGCTGGCGGAAGTAGTCGTACAGCGAGCGCACCGTGTGCGACAGCACCGGCATGGGCGTATCGTCGCCCATCGAGCCCACCGCTTCGTTCTCGTCCTGCGCCAGCACGCGGATGACGTCGTCGCGCTCCTCCTGCGTGACGTTGAACATCTTCTGATACAGCGACAGCGTGTCGCGATCCATGGGCTCGGCCGCGAGCCGTGCATCCACCAGATCGCTCTCCAGATAACGCACGCCCTGGCGCAGCCAGCTCTTGTAGGGATGGCGGGTCTTGAGGATCTGATCGATGTCCTGGGAGCCGAGCAGCGTGCCGGTCTGCAGGTCGAGCGCGATCATGTCGCCGGGACCGAGCTTGCCCTTGCGCACCACGTCCTCGGGCTGGTAGTCCCACACCCCGGTCTCGGAGGCAATGGTGAGCACACGGTTGCTCGTGATGCAGAAGCGCGCAGGGCGCAGGCCGTTGCGATCCAGCGTGCACAGCGCGTAGCGCCCGTCGGTCAGCACCACCCCGGCCGGGCCGTCCCACGGCTCCATGTGCACCGAGTAGTACTCGTAGAAGGCGCGCAGATCCGGGTCGAGCGCATCGAGGCCGTGCCAGGCCGGCGGCACCAGCAGGCGCATGGCATGCAACGGATCGAGCCCGCCCATCAGCAGCACCTCGAGCATGTTGTCGAGGCTCTGCGAGTCGGAGCCGCTCATTGATACCAGCGGCAGCGCCTCCTGCAGGGCGGGCAGGAGCGGGGAGCGCAGCAGCGGTCCGCGCGCCGTGGCCCAGTTGCGGTTGCCCTGGATGGTGTTGATCTCGCCGTTGTGGGCGAGGTAGCGATAGGGGTGTGCGAGGCGCCACTGCGGCAGCGTGTTGGTGGAGAAGCGCTGATGGAACACGGCCACCGAGCTCTCCAGGCGTGGATCGGCCAGATCCGGATAGAACTGCGCCAGGTACTGCGGCATCACCATGCCCTTGAAGACGATGGTGCTGGCCGAGAGACTCGGCACGTAGAACACCGGATCCGAGTGCAGGGCTTTCTCGGCCACGCGGCGCGCCATGAACAGGCGCCGGTTGAACGCCGCCTCATCGATATCCGCGGGCCGGCAGTTCACGAACAGCTGCTCGATGACCGGGCGCGTCTTGAGGGCTTCCGCGCCGCAGGCGGATGGATCAACCGGCACCTGGCGCCAGCCGGCGACCTCCAGTCCCTGCCGCGTCAGCTCGGTGGCGAGCGCCACGCGTGCTGCGCCGGCCTGCCGCGCATCGCGCGACAGAAAGACCAGCCCCGAAGCGAAGCGCGGACTCAACTCGATGCCGGCCTCCGCGGCCACCGCGCGCAGGAAGGCCTCGGGTTTCTTCAGCAGCAGGCCGCAACCGTCGCCGGTCTTGCCATCGGCGGCGATCGCGCCGCGATGCGTGAGGCGATCCAGGGAAGTCATGGCGGTGCGCACCAGCCAGTGACTCGGCGCATCATCCAGGCTCGCGATCAGGCCAAATCCGCAACTGTCGCGTTCGTACGCGTCTTGATGGAGTCCTAAGGGCGCAGCGTGCATGGTGGGCGGCCTCGAGGTTCTTCAGGCGGCAGCTATGCCTGCCCCGCGGGATCTGCGACCCGCGGGCTCAGACACTGGCAATTCATGCGCTCAGGAGATCCGCAGGACCTGTGGTCCGCGAATGTCAGTCGAGGCCGGACGGGCGTGAGACCGTGCCATCCCGTCGATCGACTGTCTTACACCATCACTATGCGTTCGATAATACCGGCCCGCGAGGGGCTTGCAAGAGCGTTGCGGCGACCCTCAGGGCGGCTCGCGTACCGTGAGCGCGATGTTCACCAGCTGCGTACGGCGCACGACCTGCAGCGTGAGCGGGCTCCCGGGCGGCACGCGGCTCAGGCGCCGGTGCAGCGCATCGACCCCGTCCACCGGCTGATCGTCCACGGCCACGATCAGGTCCCCGGGCTGCAGATCCGACTCCGCGGCCGGTCCCTGGCTCTCGCGCGACAGCACTTCAACCGCGCGTGCAGCGCGCAGGCCCAGCGCCCGCACCAGTCTCAGATCGAGCGGCCGGTCGCGCGCGCCCACACCGAGCCAGGCGCGGCGCACGCGTCCCTGGGTGAGGATCTCCGTCAGCACCCATTGCGCGGTCACCGCGGGAATGGCGAAGCCGATGCCCTGCGCCATGGCGATGATCGCGGTGTTGATGCCGGCCACGCGCCCGTGCGCGTCCACCAGCGGCCCGCCGGAGTTTCCGGGATTGAGCGCGGCGCTGTGCTGCACGACGCCTTCGATCAGCCGGCCGTGGCGGCTGCGCAGCGAGCGTCCCAGGGCGCTCACGACGCCGGCGGACACGGTCGACTCGAACCCGTATGGATTGCCGACCGCGACGACGAGCTGGCCGGCGCGCAGAGGCTGCGTGCTGGCGAGGCGCGCGTACGGCAGCGCCCCGGCCTGCGCGCGCAGCACGGCGAGATCGGTGGCCGGATCGCGGCCCGTGACGACGGCTGGTACGCTGCGACCGTCGACGAACGTGACGCGCGCCTGCGCCACGCGCTGCACGACGTGCTCGTTGGTCAACAGATAGCCGTCGGGGGTCACGACCACCCCCGAGCCCGCGCTACCGCGCGCCCGTGCAGCTTCCGCGGCGCCTCCCACGTACACGCTGACCACCGCCGGACCCACCTCATCGACCGCGCCCACCACCGCGGCGGAATACGCATCCAGGGGGTCGGGCGGGGACGACGGCTCCGGCGGCACGGCATCAGCGAGCATCGCGCAGGCATGGGGACCGGCCGGACAGAACTCAAGGGGTGGCGCTTCAGGGGCGGGAAGCGGGCGCCCGCCTTGAGGCCGGCGCTGCCGATTCCTGCCAGAATCGCGCAAGCCCCATGATCTCCCTGGCCCAAACCGCCATCCTGCTCGCCGCCGCCGTCGTCGCGGTGTCGCTGTTCCGCTTCGCGAGGCTCAGCTCGATCCTCGGCTACGTTTGCGCCGGGCTCGTGATCGGCCCCTGGGGCCTGAACCTCATCGGTGACGTCGACCGCATCATGCAGGTGTCGGAGTTCGGCATCGTGCTGCTGCTCTTTATCATCGGACTGGAGCTGCAGCCGACGCGGCTGTGGGTCATGCGGCGCGTCGTGTTCGGGCTCGGGACCGCGCAGGTGGCGCTGTGCGCCGTGCTGCTCGGCGCCGGGGCCTGGGCCCTGGGTGAGCCGCCCCTCGCGGCAGCCGTCATCGGCTTCGGGCTTTCGCTGTCGTCCACGCCACTGGTCCTGCAGGTGCTGGCCGAGCGCGGCCAGCTGAAGACGCAGCACGGGCGCGCGGCGTTCGGGATTCTGCTGTTCCAGGATCTCGCCGTGCTGCCGGCGCTCGCGCTGCTGCCGCTGCTCGCGCCGCTCCCGGGGACTCACCAGGCCGGCGGCCCCTGGTGGGTGGGGCTGCTGAAGCTCCTCGCGGTGATCGCGGTGGTCATCGGCGGCGGGCGGCTGCTGTTGCGGCCGGCGCTGCGCATCGTGGCGCGCGTACGGGTGGGTGAAGTCTTCACCGCCGCGGCGCTGCTCACCGTCATCGCCACCGCGCTCCTGGCGAGTCTCGCGGGCCTGTCGATGGCGCTGGGCGCGTTTCTCGCCGGTGTGCTGCTCGCCGACAGCGAGTTCCGGCACGAGCTCGAGGCCGACCTCGAGCCGTTCAAGGGGCTGCTGCTCGGGCTGTTTTTCCTCGCCGTCGGCATGTCGGCGAATCTGGGGCTGCTGAAGTCCGAGCCGCTGGCGCTGCTGGCGCTGACGGGCGGATTCCTCTTCATCAAAGTCATCGCGGTGAGCGCCTTAGGCAGGCTCGCCGGCCAGCGCGCCGACTCCGCCCGGCGGCTGGGATTCGCGCTGCCGGCGGGCGGGGAGTTTGCCTTCGTGCTGTTCACGCTCGCGGCGCGCCAGCGCATCCTGGACGCCGCGACCTCCGATCTGCTCATTCTTGCCGTGACCCTGTCGATGATGTTGGGTCCGTTGCTGCTGATCGCGCACGAGTCCTTCATCAAACGCTGGCTCGCTCCGCCGCAGCAACCCTACGACGCCATCGAGGAGCACGACATTCCGGTCATCATCGCCGGCTTCGGGCGCTTCGGTCAGATCGTGGCGCGCATCCTGCGCGTGAAGGGCCTGCCGTTCACCGCGCTCGACAGCAGCCAGACGCACGTGGATTTCGTGCGGCGCTTCGGCAACAAGGTCTACTACGGGGATGCCTCAAGGCTGGATCTGCTGCGCGCCGCGGGCGCCGAGAGCGCGCAGATTCTGGTCCTGGCGATCGACGACGTCGACGCCTCGACCCGTACGGCCGTGCTGGCGCGCGAGCAGTTCCCGCGCCTCAAGATCTTCGCCCGGGCGCGTAACCGCCAACATGCCTTTGCGCTCATGGACGCGGGCGTGCAGGATGTGATCCGCGACACCTACGGCTCGAGCCTGGAGATGGCGGCCTCGGTCCTGGAGGCGCTCGGGGAGACCCCGGCGGCGGCGCGCGATGCGGTGCGCAGGTTCCGCCAGCACGATGAGGCGACGCTCGCCCTGCAATACCAGGTCAAGGACGATGAGACCAAGTTCCTCGCCACCACGCGCGAGTCCGCGCAGCAGCTGGAAAGGCTGTTCGAGGCCGACCGGACCCGGCCCGAGTAGGACATGGACGAGGCGCGCAGCGTCCGCGAGTTCTGGTTCGGCAAGCTGCCGCAGTCCGCGGACGGCTTGAATCGCCGCATCCGCTTCTGGTTCGGAGGCGACACCACGGAGCTGGGTCGACTGCGCGACGAGCACATGCGCGTGCGCTTCGGTGAGGTGCTCGAGCAGGCCGCGAGCGGCGGGCTGGCCAGCTGGGCGGACGGTCCGCGGCGGCGCCTGAGCCTCATCCTTCTGCTCGATCAGTTCCCGCGCAACATGTTCCGC
>CATPBQ010000146.1 GCA_955652795.1 uncultured Steroidobacteraceae bacterium
ATCCGGTGATCGAACCGCTGCTGTTCGCACAGAGCTTCTACCGCATGGCGAATGCACTGTCCCTGGCGCGCGGTGGCGACCCGGACCGGCCGCCCCATCTTCACAAGGTGACCGAGACCATCTGATGAGCGTTGCGCTCGTCAACGGTCGGGTGCTGCGCGAGGACGGGCTCGCGGAAGGTCAGTGCGTGCTGCTCGGCAACGGCCGCATTCTCGACATCGTCGCGCCTTCCGACCGGCGCGTGCGGCGCGCCGAGCATTACGATCTCGGCGGCCAGCTGCTGCTGCCGGGCTTCATCGACTCGCAGGTCAACGGCGGCGGCGGCGTGCTGTTCAACGATGCGCCCAGCGTTGAATCCATCCGCGCCATCGGCCGCGCCCACCGCCGCTTCGGCACCACCGGCTTTCTGCCCACGCTGATCAGCGCGGATCTGGACATCGTGGCGCGGGCGATCGCGGCGGTGCGCAGCGCCATCGAGGCCGGCGTTCCGGGCGTGCTGGGCATTCACATCGAGGGCCCTTTCCTCAACGTCGCGCGCAAGGGCGTGCACGATTCGGCCAAGCTGCGCGAGCTCGGGCCGAGCGCACTCGGGCTCCTCACCTCGCTGCGCGGCGGCCGCACGCTCGTCACCCTCGCACCGGAGATGACCACACCGCAGATGATCGAAAAACTGGTGGCGGCCGGCGTCGTGGTCTCCGCGGGGCACACCAACGCCACCTACGCGCAGATCAGCACCGCCCTGCGCCATGGCCTCACCGGGTTCACGCACCTGTTCAATGCCATGTCGCCACTCACGGGCCGCGAGCCCGGCACGGTGGGCGCCGCGCTCGACGATCCCGCCAGCTGGTGCGGCATCATCGTCGATGGCGAGCACACCGATCCGGTGGTGCTACGCATCGCGCTGCGGTGCAAGGCTCATGATCGCTTCATGCTGGTCACCGACGCCATGCCGAGCGTCGGCACCCACAACGACTCCTTCGAGCTGCAGGGACGTCGCATCACCGTCAGCGGCAGCACCTGCCTGGACGAGGATGGCAGGCTCGCCGGCTCCAACATGGACATGGCGACCTGCGTGCGCAATGCCATCTCCATGCTGGGGCTGTCGCTCCCGGAGGCGGTCCGCATGGCCAGCCAGGGGCCGGCCGAGTTCCTCGGCCTCGCGCACGACACCGGCCGCATCGCCCCGGGCCTGCGGGCGGATCTCGCACTCGCGGACGACGCGCTCAATGTCCTCGAAACCTGGATCGCCGGGCGCTCATCGCGGGACGGCGGCTGACGGCAGTCGTGCTCGGGCTGGCGGCGTGTCCGGCGCCTGAAATCCCCCTTCCCGGTAGGTCAGCACCAGCGTGTCGCGCACGCCATCCTTTCCTTGCGGCTGGATCGGGGTGGTCTCGTGAATCACGCGCGCGTCATCCATCAGCAGCATCGACCAGGGCTCCTGCATGGTAAAGCGCACGCCGGAGGCGCCGCGCGCGTCGAACACCCGCGTCTCGCCACCGAAGATGTTGCGCCGCCCGACGAGGATCACCGCGACGAAATCCACACCATCGCGATGCGCGCCCTCGGGCGTCGGACGGCCGATGCCGCTTGAGGTGTCGATGCGGAACTGGTGCGCCTCGATGAACCAGCGCGGCGCGACGCGAACCTGCGCAAACAGCTCGCCCACGGACCCCAGCAGCTGTCGCCACGCCGGCGCGTTTACTACCGCAGGTTCCACGGGCTCGAACCAGCGCGTCAGTCCGCCATGCAGGGCGTTGTAGGAGGTGGGCTGCCAGTGCGGCCGGTGCGGCACCGCCTCCAGCAGGCCGGCGGCCGGGGTCTGCACAAAACAGCTGTGACGGCGCGCGCGGTAGTTCCCGCCATCGCGCAGGTACGCATCGCGCGGCAACCGTTCCCAGCTGTCGCGCAGCGCCCCGAGACCCGCGAGGTCAAGCTGCAGCGTGGCGCACGCCGCAGCCGCCGGCACCCACGCGTAACCCGCGTCCGCGAGCCGCGCACGCAGTCCGGAGCGCTCAAGGGTCATGGGCGTCACGAGTTGCGGGCCTCGAGGGTCATGGGCGCCTGTACCATATCAATACCGCGAAAGGCGGACGCCGCGCCAACCCGTAAGGGCCTCGCGCCGCTAGCCGGCAGCGTGCCAGTCTGGCCGCTGCCGGAGGTGCGGATCATGATCGAACTTTATTACTGGACCACGCCAAACGGACACAAGATCACGATGTTCCTCGAGGAGACGGGGCTCCCCTATCGGATCGTGCCGGTGAACATCAATACCGGGGCGCAGTTCGATCCGACGTTCCTCGCGATCGCTCCCAATAACCGCATCCCGGCGATCGTCGATCACGACCCCCGGGGAGGCGGCGCACCACTGTCCGTGTTCGAATCGGGCGCGATTTTGCTGTACCTCGCCGAGAAGAGCGGCCGGCTTCTGCCGCCGGAGCTGTGCGGGCGTGTCGAAGTCATGCAGTGGCTGTTCTGGCAGGTGGCGGGCCTGGGCCCCATGGCCGGACAGAACCATCATTTCTCCCGCTATACACCCGAGCCGATTCCCTACGCCATCGAGCGCTACGTCAAGGAGACGAACCGGCTGTATGGGGTGCTGAACAGGCGTCTGGCCGACCGCGCGTTCGTCGCCGGTGAGTACTCGATCGCCGATATCGCGGCCTACCCGTGGGTCGTGCCGCACGAAGCGCAGGGACAGAAGCTCGAGGATTTCCCGCACCTGAAGCGCTGGTTCCAGGCCATCCATGACCGTCCGGCCACCGTGCGCGCCTACCAGAAAGCCGCTTCCGTCAACCCTTCCGTCAACATCCGAACCACCCTCACCGAAGAGACCAGGCGCGTGCTGTTCGGCCAGGCCGCGCACTGAAGGGGCGCTGATGCCGCGCGCCTGCCTCGCTCGCACCGCCGCCGCTGCCGCCGCAGCCATCGCGCACCTGGCGCTCGGCGCGCCGCCGGCCCTAGCGGCCGCGACCACCGCCCACGACATCACGGTGGACGGCGCGGCCATACATATCGAATTCGAGCCCGGCGCCTTTCGCGACGGCGGCGATGCGGTGCGGGGATGGATACGCCGTTCGGCGAACATCGTCGCCGGCTATTACGGTCGCTTTCCAACGACCCGAGTCACCGTGCGCGTAATCGCGGAAGCCGGTGACGGTGTGCACGGCGGCAAAAGCTTCGCAAACCCCGACGCGCTCATTCGCGTGCAGCTCGGGCGCGAGGTGACCGAGGCGCAGCTGCTGGGGGACTGGGTGCTGGTGCACGAGATGACCCATCTCGCTCTTCCGGATACCGGAGAGGCGCATGCGTGGCTGTCGGAGGGACTTGCGACCTACGTCGAGGGAGTCGCACGCGTGCAGGCCGGCAACCGCAGCGAAGCGGACGTGTGGTCGGAACAGATCCGGCAGATGCC
>CATPBQ010000147.1 GCA_955652795.1 uncultured Steroidobacteraceae bacterium
GCGCCGCATGAGTGATCTGGCGGAACCAGGCCCGGTGATGCTTCCACGCCCAGCCCGGCGTCACGGTGCCCCGGAGCATGGCGTGCAGCGAGCCCTTCACCCAGATCGCGGCGTAGATGTGCAGCAGGATTGCGCAGATCAACACGAACGCGCACACGGCGTGCACCAGGGAGGCGAAGCGAAGCACGCCGATTGGGAAGTAGAGCGAGAAATAGGCGCGCCAGATGACGAGGCCCGACAGCAGCAGGCCGACCAGGCAGGCGCCGAGCACGAAGAACAGCAGCTTCTGCCCGCCGTTGTAGCGTCCGACCTCCGGCATCAGCTCTTCGCGGTTGTTCAACTCCTCTTTCACTTGTCGCAGCCATTGCCAATCGGCGGGCTGCATGCGGTTGTCGCGCCAAACGGTCGCAGCGAGCAGCAGGAACACGACCATCATGAACAGTCCGATGAACGGGTGCAGGATCCTCGTCCAGGGGCCGCCGCCGAACAGATTGCCGAGCCAGAAGAGGGCGGGATGAAACAACGCCAGCCCCGACAGCGCCGCGAGCACGAACGCGAGGGCGACCAGCCAGTGATTCGTGCGCTGGCCGAAGCTGTAGCGCTCCAGAGTCGCGCGGCGTTCGCTATCGCTCATGGGCGCTTGTCCGGTGGTTGAGCGCCGGGGCGCTGTGGAGCGTTGCGCTGCGGGGCGGCCTCAAGAGCCTGCCGCGCGGCCGCCTCGTCGCGCTCATCGACTTCGTTGGGCCCGACGCGTACGAAGTGGAAGAAGCCGGCCAGTGCGGTGAACGCCATGGCGGCGAGCGCGATCGGCTTGGTGGCGCCCTTCCAGAGTCCGACGAGCGAGCTGATGTGCGGGTCCGGCGCGAGGCCCGCATACAGCTGCGGCTGATCGGCATGATGGAGCACGTACATCACGTGCGTGCCTCCGACGCCGGGCGGATCGTACAGACCCGCCTGCTCGAAGCCGCGTGACTTCAGGTCTTCCACCCGCTCGGCGGCATGCTGCTGCATGTCTTCCTTGGTACCGAACACGAGCGCACCCGTGGGACAGGCTTTGATGCAGGCCGGTTCGAGGCCGACCGCAACACGGTCCGAGCACAAGGTGCACTTGTAGGCCTTGTGATCGCGCTTCGAGATGCGCGGGATGTCGAACGGGCAGCCGGCGATGCAGTACCCGCAGCCGATGCAGTTCTCTTCGTGAAAGTCCACGATACCGTTCGAGTACTGCACGATCGCGCCCGGCGCCGGGCACGCTTTCAGGCACCCCGGGTCGGCGCAGTGCATGCAGCCGTCCTTGCGGATCAGCCATTCGAGATCGCCTTTGGGGTTCTCGTATTCGGTAAAGCGCATCACCGTCCAGGACGTGCCGGTGAGGTCGCTGGGGTTGTCGTAGACGCCGACGTTGCTGCCGATGTCGTCGCGCAGATCGTTCCATTCCATGCACGCGACCTGGCATGCCTTGCAGCCGATGCACTTGGTCGTGTCGATGAGCTTGGCGACCGTGCCGGTGTACGATTCGCGCACCCCCGGCGGGGCCGTGGTAGTCGCCGAGCGCCGTACGATGTCGAGTGATTGCAGTGCCATGTCAGAGCGTCTCCACCTGCTTCACAGCTTTTCCACCTTGACGAGGAACGACTTGAACTCAGGCGTCTGCGAATTGGCATCGCCGACTACCGGCGTCAACGTGTTGGCGAGAAAGCCGGGCTTGGCGAGGCCGGTAAAGCCCCAGTGAATCGGAATGCCGACCGTATGCACCGGCTTGCCGTCCGCCGGCAGCGTCCGCAGGCGTTTCGTGACCACCGCCACCGCTTTGATGAAGCCGCGATTCGAGGACACCTTCACGCGGTCGCCGGCTGCAACGCCCAGCTCTTTCGCAAGCCCCTCGCCGATCTCGACGAACTGCTCGGGCTGCAGGATCGCATTCAACCGCACGTGCTTGGTCCAGTAGTGGAAGTGCTCGGTGAGGCGGTAGGTGGTGGCAACGTGCGGGAACTGCTCGACCTTGCCGAAAGCCGCGCGGTCGTCCGCGAACACACGGGCAGCGGGGTTGCTGAGTGTCTGCGCGTGGCCGGGGCTGAGCGGGTTGCGGGCGAGAGGGGTCTCGAACGGCTCGTAGTGCTCGGGGAAGGGGCCTTCGACCAGATTGCCGCGTGCGAAGAAGCGCGCGACGCCTTCCGCGTTCATGATGAACGGCCCCATGCCGAGTGCGGGGTCCTCGTCGGCCTTGTAGTCCGGCACGTCCACGCCGCTCCATGCCGAACCATTCCACGCGATGAGCTTGCGCTGCGGATTGAACGGTTTGCCGCTCGGATCGCAGGAGGCGCGGTTGTACATCACGCGCCGGTTCGCGGGCCATGACCAGCCCCAGTTCAGGGTCTGGCCGATGCCGGTCGGGTCCGAGTTGTCGCGGCGCGCCATCAGATTGCCGGCGGGGCCCCAGGCACCGCAGTAGATCCAGCATCCGCTGAGCGTGCTGCCATCGTCGCGCAGCTCGGCAAATCCCGCCAGCTGCTCTCCGGCTTTGCGCGTGACCTGGGTTGGCGTCTTCGGGTCGGTGAGATCCTTGAGCGCCCGGCCGGTATATTCCTTCGCCAGCTCATCGGGTGTCGGGCTGTTCGGGGCGGCGTAGGGCCAGAACAGGTTCACGATCGGATCGGGAAAGGCTCCGCCTTCGCTCTTGTAGAGCGTGCGCAGCCGGGTGTACAGCTCGCCCATGATCTGCAGATCGGTACGCGCTTCGCCGGGCGGCTCGGCTCCCTTCCAGTGCCATTGCAGCCAGCGCGAGGAGTTCACCAGCGCACCGTCTTCCTCGGCGAAGCACGAGGTCGGCAGGCGGAAGACCTCGGTGCCGATCTTGCTCGGATCGACGTCGTTGTGCTCGCCGAAGTTGCGCCAGAACTCGCTCGTTTCGGTCGCCAGCGGATCCATCACGACGAGGAACTTGAGCTTCGCCAGGCTCGCGTTCATCTTGGCCTTGTTCGGCGCCGCGGCCAACGGATTGAAACCCTGGCAGATGAAGCCGTTCATCTTGCCCTGGTTCATGAGCTCGAACGTCTGCAGCATGTCGTACGACTTGTCGAGCTTGGGCAGATAGTCGTAGCCCCAGTGGTTCTCCACGGTGGCGGCATCCCCCCACCACGCCTTCATCAGGCTGACGAAGAACTTGTTGAAGTTCTGCCAGTAGCTCAACTGATTCGGCCGCAGCGGTTTGAAGGCGCGCGCGGCCACATACTTATCGTAGTCCTGCTCCTTCTCGCCCGGCAGCGTGATATACCCGGGCAGCAGGTTCGACATGAGCCCCAGGTCCGTGAGCCCCTGGATGTTGGAATGTCCGCGCAGCGCGTTCATGCCCCCGCCGGCCACACCGATGTTGCCCAGCAGCAGCTGCATCATCGCGCCGCAGCGAATCATCTGCGAGCCGACCGAGTGCTGCGTCCACCCGAGGGCGTACATGATGGTCATGGCGCGCGTCGGCGTGGAGGTCGAGCCGATCATCTCGCATACCTGCAGGAACTTCTCCTTCGGTGTGCCGCAGACGCGCTCCACCATTTCGGGGGTGTAGCGCGCATAGTGGCTCTTCATGAGCTGGTACACGCAGCGCGGATGCGCGAGCGTGGGGTCGGCCTTCACGTAGCCATCGGGCCCGATCTCGTAATCCCACGTCGACTTGTCGTAGCTGCGTTTTTCGGGGTTGTAGCCGGAATACAGTCCGTCGGCGAATGCGAAATCCTCGCGCACGATGAAACTCAGGTCGGTGTAGTTCCTGACGTACTCGTGCTGGATCTTGTCCTCGCTCAGCAGGTAATTGACCACGCCGCCGAGGAAGGCGATATCCGTGCCGGTGCGGATCGGCACGTAGACGTCGGCCACCGAGGCCGAGCGAGTGAAGCGCGGATCGACGACGATCAACCGCGCCTTGTTGTGCGCTTTGGCCTCAGTAACCCACTTGAAGCCGCAAGGATGCGCCTCGGCGGCGTTGCCGCCCATGATGAGAACGATGTCGGCATTCTTGATGTCGACCCAGTGATTCGTCATCGCTCCACGGCCAAACGTCGGGGCAAGACCTGCC
>CATPBQ010000148.1 GCA_955652795.1 uncultured Steroidobacteraceae bacterium
GACTTACTGCGAGGGCCGAGCGCGCCTGAAGTACCGCCTAAGCGAGTCCTTGTGGGCGTGCTCTTCGCGCTCCCCGTCGCACCAGTAGACCGTGCCTTCACTGGCATACACGGCCGCGCACTCGTCCCGCTGCTCAAGCCGGTTCCAGAGCTGCGCGAATGTCGCGGCCGCGCGCGGCCCACTGCATTCCGCATCGATGAGCGCCTGGAGCGCCTAGTTGTACTTCGGCACGTCCTTAGCCTTGCGGCCGAACACCTGGTTCTGCACCCTGGGCGCGTTGCGAATGATGCCGAGCACCTTGCTACCTACGAGCTCGACCACATCGCGATCGGTGGCGGGTTCCAATGACCTAGAACCATCCTCCCACTGCACGGGGATAAGCGACAGGTACTCCGCGAGTTCATCACCCGGGTGCGTCTCCTCGCGCAGCACGCGCCAGTCCTCGGGCGTGAGGTTGTCGACCGGATCGCGCGGGATCCCCGACTGCCGCCTGGCGCGATAAGAGCCTCCAGAAGCGGCGATCGCCCCCACCGGACTGTGCCTAGGTTGTGCCCTATTCAGCCAAGTGAGGGGTGCGTGGACAGCAGTGCGCTGCTATACGCAATTGATCCTGCAGCAGAAAGATGGCTCCCCGGGTTGGAATCGAACCAACGACCCACGGATTAACAGTCCGATGCTCTACCGCTGAGCTACCGGGGAACAGGCGGGACTTGCGAAGGGCGCGAATTCTCCGGCAACGGTGTCCGCGGAGTCAAGGAAGCCGCTCTCACCGGGATCGGCTCTGCGCTAGCAGCCGGCCGTAGGCGACTGCGTTGATCCCTACCAGCAGGCCGGCCAGGACCCATTGTATGTGCCAGGTCAATCCGGGCGGATAGAGCACCGCGACCAGGTAGTGGGCCAGGAATCCGCCGCTGTAACCGGCCTCGCCACCAAGGTCGCGCAGGTGATTTTCCAGCGGGGTGAGTGGGCAGATCGCGCTCGAGACCTCCACCCAGCATCCCCACGCGAGCGCGGGCAGGTGTACCAGCGCCGTCCAACGCCAGCGCCATGTGAGAAAGCCGCCGAAGATGACGAACGCGGTGAACGTGAAGTGGACGACGACCAGACCATCGGCGAGCAGCGACCAGATCATTGGCCGCGATGTGTGCCTGCTTCAGGCCGCGTCGACGCGCGCAATGAGAATGCGCGCGATACGGTTCAGCGCCTCCTCCAGCGTCGGCATGCTGCAGGCGAACGACAGGCGCATGTGGCCGGGCGCGCCGAAGCCTGAGCCGGGAACCACCGCGACGCCCGCCTCGTTCAGGAGAAGCTCCGCGAACTCACCATCGTCGCGGCAGCCCAGAGCGCTGATCGCGCGCGATACGTCCGCAAACGCGTAGAAGGTGCCCGAGCCAGGCAGGCAGCTCACGCCAGGCAGTGAATTCAGGGCACGCAGCACGTAGTCACGGCGCTCCTTGAACGCTGCGGTCATTCTGGCGACGCACGTCTGATCCGCATTGAGCGCGACGGTGGCGGCCTTCTGCGAAATGCTGGATGCATTCGAGGTCGACTGCCCCTGGATGGTGCTCATCGCGGAGATGATTTCCTTCGGCCCCCCGCAGTAACCGAGCCGCCAGCCGGTCATGGCGTACGCCTTGGAGACCCCGTTGATCGTCACCGTGCGGTGGTAGAGCTCCGGAACCGCTGTCACCAGGCTGCAGAAAGGCTCCGGCTCCCAGTAGATCTTCTCGTACATATCATCGGTGCCGATGAGAATGCGCGGATGCTCGAGCAGCACTTCCCCGAGCCCGCGCAGCTCGGCGCGCGTGTACGCAGCGCCGGTGGGATTGCAGGGACTGTTCAGCAGCAGCAGCCGTGTCTGCGGGGTGATGGCCGCGGCCAGCTGGCGCGGCGTGATCTTGTATCCCTGTGCCATTCCGGCAAACGGCATGACCGGCAGGCCGTCCGCCAGCAGCACCATGTCCGGATACGACACCCAGTAAGGCGCGGGAATGATGGCCTCATCGCCCGGATCGATCACCGCCATCGCGAGGTTGTAGAGGGCCTGCTTGGCGCCCGCGGAGACCAGGATCTGCGAGCGCTCGTAGGTCAGAGCGTTGTCGCGCTCGAATTTCGCGATGATCGCGTCCTTGAGCTCATCGATCCCGTCGACGTTGGTATAACGGGTGAAGCCGCCCTGGATCGCGTCCATACCGGCCTGCGCGATGTGGGCCGGCGTGTCGAAGTCCGGCTCGCCCGCGCCCAAGCCGATCACGTCCTTGCCCTGCTCCCGCAGACGCGCAGCGCGGGCGGTCACGGCAAGCGTCGGCGAGGGTTTGACGCGCTGGATGCGGCGCGCGACAGGCAAGGTCACTGAATTTCCTGCATTTCGCTTGAGATCGGGCAGCCCCGCTATATTAAGAGATTGTGTCCGGCCCGGCCATGGGGAATACATCCGAGTGGAACAGCAGCCTTTCAAGCTGGTAGCCGATTACGCCCCCGCGGGCGATCAGCCCCAGGCGATCGAGAAGCTCGTCGAAGGGCTCACCGAGGGGCTCGCGCACCAGACGCTACTCGGAGTGACGGGAAGTGGGAAGACATTTTCCGCGGCGTCGGTGATCCAGCGCGTGCAGCGCCCCGCCATGGTGCTGGCGCATAACAAGACCCTCGCCGCGCAGCTGTACGGGGAGTTCCGTGAATTTTTCCCGCACAACGCGGTGGAGTACTTCGTCTCCTACTACGACTATTATCAGCCCGAGGCCTACGTACCCTCCTCGGATACGTACATCGAGAAGGACTCCTCGGTCAATGAGCACATCGAGCAGATGCGCCTCTCGGCGACCAAGGCGCTGCTCGAGCGTTCGGATTCGATCATCGTCGCGACCGTGTCCTCGATCTACGGCCTGGGCGATCCGCAGGCCTACCTTGCCATGGTGCTGCACCTGAAGCGCGGCGACCGCCTCGAACAGCGCCAGCTGCTGCGGCGCCTCGCCGACATGCAGTACACGCGTAACGAGCTGGATCTCACCCAGGGCACCTACCGCGTGCGCGGGGATGTCATCGACATCTTTCCGGCCGAGTCCGAGCGCGAGGCGGTGCGGGTGGAGCTGTTCGATGACACCATCGACTCGATCACGTTGTTCGATCCGCTCACCGGGGCGATCGCCCGCAAGGTGCCGCGGTTCACCGTCTACCCCGGCACCCACTACGTGACGCCACGCGAGCGCCTGGTGGGCGCCGTGGACCAGATTCGCGAGGATTTGCGCGTGCGCCTGAAGGAGCTGCGCGACGCGGGGCGGCTGCTGGAGGCGCAGCGGCTCGAGCAGCGCACCCGCTTCGACATGGAAATGATCAAGGAGGTCGGCTACTGCGCGGGCATCGAGAATTACTCGCGCTATCTGTCGGGGCGTGCGCCGGGGGAACCTCCGCCGTGCCTGTTCGACTACCTGCCGCGCAATGCGCTGCTGTTCGTCGATGAGAGCCACCAGACCATCCCGCAGCTCGGGGCGATGTACCGTGGGGACCGTTCCCGCAAGGAGGTGCTGGTCGAGTACGGTTTCCGGCTGCCATCGGCTCTCGACAACCGGCCGCTGAAGTTCGAGGAGTGGGAGCAGCTCGCGCCGCAGATGATTTTCGTGTCGGCGACGCCCGGCGCCTACGAGGCCACGCACTCCTCACAGGTGATCGAGCAACTGGTGCGTCCCACCGGTCTCGTCGATCCGGAAGTCGAAGTGCGGCCCGTCGGCACGCAGGTGGATGACGTGCTATCGGAGATCAGGCGCTGCGCCTCGCACGGTGAGCGCGTGCTCATCACCACGCTCACCAAGCGCATGGCGGAGGATCTGACCGATTACCTGAGTGAGCACGATGTGCGCGTGCGCTACCTGCACGCCGACATTGAAACCATCGAGCGCACCGAAATCATCCGCGATCTGCGCCTGGGCAAGTTCGACGTGCTGGTGGGCATTAACCTGCTGCGCGAGGGACTGGACATGCCGGAGGTGGCGCTGGTGGCGATCCTGGATGCGGACAAGGAGGGCTTCCTGCGCTCGGACAACTCACTCATCCAGACCATCGGGCGCGCCGCCCGCCACATCAACGGGCGCGCCATCCTGTACGCTGACCGCACGACCGGCTCAATGCAGCGCGCGATCGATGAGACCAACCGCCGCCGCCACAAGCAGCTCGAGTACAACGTCACCCATGGCATTACCCCGCGGGGCATTCAGAAGAGCGTCACCGACATCATGGAAGGGGCACGTTCGGAAGCGCCGGCGCCGGGGCGCAAGCGCGGCGCCAAGCCCGTCACGCCCGCGGACCTTCGCCCCGAGGCGCTCGTGAAGGAGATCAAGAAGCTCGATGCCGAGATGTTCAGGAAAGCGCGCAACCTCGAGTTCGAGGACGCCGCCCACCTGCGCGATGAAATCGAGCGCCTCAAGCAACTGGAGCTCGGATTGCCGGTGCCCTTGATGCAAGCGTAAGTGCTTGGAATGTCACATATTAGCTTGCTTCGATCCCCTCTCTCTTGTATCGTTCGCGCCCCTCATCGCAGCAAGGCTCTTCAGGCGCGTAGCTCAGTGGTAGAGCATCACCTTGACATGGTGGTGGTCGGTGGTTCGATCCCACTCGCGCCTACCAGATGAGTGAAGAGGGCGCTCCCGATTGCCAAGGAAGCGGGGGCGCCCTCTTTTTATGGCATCGATGAAAGCTCACTGCGACTTGAGGTCCGAGTACAACTGAAATCTCCGCTATGCCCGTTGTCACATTGCCCGATGGCAGTCAGCGCCGCTTCGATCACCCGGTGACCGTGGACGAGGTCGCGGGCGGCATTGGCGCCGGGCTGCGCAAGGCGGCGCTCGCCGCGCGCGTGAACGGCAAGCTGGTCGACACCTCCTACTTGATCGCCGAGGACGCCAGTCTCGCCATCGTCACTGACAGGGATTCCGATGGGCTCGAAGTCATCCGCCACTCCACGGCGCACCTGCTGGCGCAGGCGGTGAAGGAGCTGTTCCCGGAGGCGCAGGTGACCATCGGCCCGGTCATCGAGGACGGCTTTTATTACGACTTTGCCTACCAGCGTCCCTTCACCCCGGAGGATCTCGCGGCCATCGAAGCGAAGATGACCGAGCTGGCCCAGGCGGACGAGAAAGTCACCCGCCGCGTCATGGCGCGCGATGAGGCGGTGCAGTTCTTCAGGGGACTGGGTGAGATCTACAAGGCCGAGATCATCGCCAGCATTCCGGATAAGGAAGAAATCAGCCTCTACGGGCAGGGCAACTGGGTCGACCTATGCCGCGGGCCGCATGTGCCCTCCACGGGCAAGCTCAAGGCGTTCAAGCTCACCAAGGTCGCGGGGGCTTACTGGCGCGGTGATTCGCGCAACGAGATGCTGCAGCGCATTTACGGCACCGCCTGGCCCGACAAGAAGCAGCTCGACCAGTACCTGCACCGGCTCGAGGAGGCGGAGAGGCGCGATCACCGGCGCATCGGCAAGGATCTCGACCTGTTCCATGTGCAGGAAGAGGCACCGGGCGCAGTGTTCTGGCACCCCAGGGGTTGGACCGTGTTTCAGTCACTCATCGGCTACATGCGCGAGCGCCAGAACGCGGCCGGCTACCAGGAGGTGAGTGCGCCGGAACTCATGGACGTGAGTCTGTGGCAGCAGTCCGGGCACCTGGAGAAGTTCGGCGAGAGCATGTTTCTCACCCACACCCCCGATAAGAGGGTCTACGCGATCAAGCCCATGAACTGCCCCGGACACGTGCAGATCTTCAAGCACGGTCTGCGCAGCTACCGCGAACTGCCCGTCCGGCTCGCGGAGTTCGGCAAGGTGCACCGCTACGAGCCCTCGGGCGCCCTGCATGGACTCATGCGGGTAAGGGCTTTCACCCAGGACGACGGCCACGTGTTCATCACCGAGGATCAGATCACCTCGGAGTCGGTGGCGATCACGAAACTCATCCTGGACATCTACCGCGACTTCGGTTTCGAGGACGTGCGCATCAAGTACGCCGACCGTCCGCCCAACCGGGTCGGGAGCGACGACATCTGGGATCGCGCGGAGGCGGCACTCAAGGCGGCCTCCAGCGCCGCGGGCATCGAGTACACCCTGAACAAGGGGGAGGGCGCCTTCTATGGGCCGAAGCTCGAGTTCGTGCTCCGCGATGCCATCGGGCGCGACTGGCAGTGCGGCACGCTGCAGGTGGACCTGAACCTGCCGGGGCGCCTGGGCGCGTACTACATCGATGAGCACAGCACCCGGCGCACGCCCGTGATGCTGCATCGGGCGATTTTCGGCTCTCTGGAGCGCTTCTTCGCGATCCTGCTCGAGCACCACGCGGGGAAACTCCCCGCGTGGCTGTCGCCGGTGCAGGCGGTCGTGCTGAGCATTACCGACCGGCAGGACGAGTATGTCCGTCGCGTTACGGAAACCCTGAAAAATCAGGGCTTTCGGGTCGAGTCCGACTTGCGCAACGAGAAGGTCGGCTTTAAGATTCGCGAGCACACGCTGAGGCGTGTTCCGTATCTCCTGGTTGCGGGCGACAAGGAAGTGGCCGCTAATCTGCTGTCAGTGCGCACACGAAGCGGCAAGGACCTGGGCACGATGGTCCCGGAGACGTTCGCCGAACGGCTCCGTGTCGAGCTTGGAAGCCGCGGGCGCCAGGTATTGGAGGGTTGACGAATCGCTAGTGCAACAAAGCGGGTGCGGCGCAACGAAGAGATCAACGCGCCGCAACTGCGTGTGATCGCGGCCGATGGGTCGCAAGCTGGGGTGATGTCCCGCTACGACGCCTTGCAGATGGCGTCCGCCGCTGAGCTTGATCTGGTCGAGGTGTCGCCGACCGCCGAACCGCCGGTGGTGCGCATCATGGATTACGGGAAGTTCCTGTTCGAGCAGAACAAGAAAGCCCACTCTGCGAAGCGCAAGCAGAAGCAGATCCAGGTCAAGGAAGTGAAGTTTCGGCCCGGCACGGGAGAGGCGGATTACCAGATCAAACTGCGTAATCTGACGCGCTTCCTGACCGAGGGCGACAAGGCCAAGGTGACCTTGAGGTTCCGCGGCCGTGAGATGGTGCACCAGGACATCGGGCGCAAGCTCCTTGATCGGGTCTCGGGCGACTTGGCCCCGCACGCGGTGGTCGAGCAGAACCCGCTCATGGAAGGCAAACAGATGGTCATGGTGTTTGCACCGAAAAAGAAGTAACGCTCGGACAGGCCGCAAGGCCTGTGGGGCGTTCGCCCGCAGCGGGTGCGCAAGCATCTAGCGAACGGGGCTATACAACGAGGAGTGATTTCGATGCCCAAGTTGAAAACCAACCGGGCCGCGGCCAAGCGCTTTCGCAAGACGGCGAAGGGCTTCAAGGGTTACGCGGCCAACCGGCGCCACAATCTCGGCCACAAGGCCCGCAAGGTCAAACGCCAGGCGCGCTCCGGCGGCTCAAGTCTCGTGCACGACAGCGATGTCGGCCGTCTCGAGCAGCTCCTCCCTAATCACAAGTAAGCGGGCACTACCATGGCACGAGTGAAGCGGGGCGTGACGGCCGGACGCCGTCACAAGAAGGTCCTCAGCAAGGCGAAGGGCTACTACAACGCCCGGCGCAAGGTCTATCGCGCGGCCAAGCAGGCCGTCATCAAGGCAGGCCAGTACGCGTACCGCGACCGGCGGCAGAACAAGCGTGAATTCCGCGCACTGTGGATCGCACGCATCAACGCCGCGGCGCGCCTGTACGGGCTCTCCTACAGCCGCATCATCAACGGCCTGAACAAGGCCGGCGTCGAAATCGACCGCAAGGTGCTCGCGGACATCGCGGTGCACGACACCGCGGCGTTCGGCGCGATCGCGCAGCAGGCAAAGACCGCTCTCGGCATCAGCTGACCGGAGGGGGGT
Source organism: uncultured Steroidobacteraceae bacterium (assembly GCA_955652795.1). Classification (GTDB taxonomy): domain Bacteria; phylum Pseudomonadota; class Gammaproteobacteria; order Steroidobacterales; family Steroidobacteraceae; genus 13-2-20CM-66-19. The sequence continues at coordinate 7,868 of CATPBQ010000148.1, forward strand.
CGGTCTTGGCAGACCTGACGGTCATTACCCGGCAGGCGCTCGACGAGGTGGCCGCGTGCGGCGATCTCGCGGCGCTCGAGGACGCGCGCGTGCGCTGGCTGGGCAAGAAGGGCACACTCACCGAGCAGTTGAAGTCCCTCGGGGCGCTTGATGCTGCCGAGCGGCCCGCGGCCGGCGCCCGCATCAATGAAGCAAAGGAGCGCGTGCAGGCGGCGCTGGAAGCGCGCCGGGAAGAACTCAGGCGCGCCGACATCGAGCGCCGGCTCAGTGCCGGGCGCATCGATGTCACGCTGCCGGGCCGGGGCGAGGAGCCCGGAGGGCTGCATCCCGTCACCAAGACGCGCCTGCGCATCGAGACCCTGTTCCGCCGCGCCGGCTTCGATGTCGCCTCGGGACCTGAAATCGAAGACGACTTCCACAACTTCGGGGCATTGAATTTCACGCCCGATCACCCCGCGCGGGCGATGCACGACACGTTCTACTTTCCCGACGGGCGGCTGCTGCGCACCCACACCTCGCCGGTGCAGATTCGAGCGCTACGGGAACACGGGGCGCCGCTCGCCGTCATCGCGCCGGGCCGCGTCTATCGCTGCGACTCCGACATGACCCACTCGCCGATGTTTCATCAGCTGGAGGGTCTCGCGGTGGATGAGAACATCAGCTTCGCCAACATGAAGGCGGTGCTGCACGGCTTTCTGCAGGCCTTTTTCGAGCGTGACCTGGCCATGCGTCTGCGCCCGTCGTTCTTCCCTTTCACCGAGCCGTCCGCCGAAGTCGACATGTCGTGTGTGTTCTGTGACGGCCGGGGTTGCCGCACCTGCAAGCACACCGGCTGGCTGGAGATCTCCGGTTGCGGGATGGTGCACCCGAACGTGCTGCGTGCCAGTGGTGTCGACCCTGAGCGCTACACCGGCTACGCCTTCGGCGCCGGCATCGATCGGCTGGCGATGCTGCGCTACGGTGTGAACGACCTGCGCCTGTTCTTCGAGAACGATCTGCGGTTCCTGAGGCAGTTCCGGACGTTCGGCGCATGAAAGTCCCGTATTCCTGGCTCGCCGAGTGGGTGAAGGTGCCGTGGCCGGCGCCTGAGCTCGGCTCACGGCTCACCATGGCCGGGATCGAACTCGAGGCGCTCAGCAGCGCGGCGCCGCCCTTCTCGGGCGTGGTGGTCGCGCAGATCGTGAGCGCCGAACCTCACCCGCAGGCCGACAAGTTGCAGGTGTGCCGCGTGTCGACCGGGAGCGGCGAAGCGCTGCAGATCGTGTGCGGTGCAAGCAATGCGCGCGCGGGACTCAAGAGTGCGCTTGCGCGGGTGGGTGCGAAGTTGCCCGGCGACCTGACTATCAAGGCGGCGAAGCTGCGCGGAGTGGAATCCCAGGGCATGCTCGCCTCCGCGAAGGAACTCGGCCTGGCGGAAGCCTCGGCCGGGATCCTGGAGCTGCCGCAGGATGCGCCGCTGGGCCGCCCGCTGCGCGAGTACCTCGCGCTGGACGAGCCGGTGCTCGATCTCAATATCACGCCCAATCGCGGCGACGCCATGTCGGTCATCGGCATTGCGCGCGAAGTGGCGGCGCTCGCAGGCACGAAGGTCTCGGGTCCCGCGATCGGCAGCGCTCCCGCCGGGCATGCGGATCGGTTTTCGGTGCAGCTCGAGGCGCCAGCGGCGTGCCCGCGGTTCGCGGGTTGTATCCTGCGCGGCGTCAACAATCGCGCTGAGACGCCACTGTGGATGCGCGAGCGGTTGCGGCGCGCGGGTGTGCGCGCCATCAGTCCGGTGGTGGATGTCACGAACTATGTGATGCTCGAGCTGGGCCAGCCCATGCACGCCTACGATCTCAAGAAGCTCAGGGGCGGGATCCGGGTGCGCCTGGCGCGCGCCGGTGAGCTGGTCACACTCCTCGATGGCAAAGCCATCAGCGCGCAAGTCGATGTGCTCCTGATCACCGACAGCGAGGGCGCGGTGGGACTTGCGGGCATCATGGGAGGATTGCGCACCGCCGTGAGTGCCGAGACCACGGACGTGTTCCTGGAGTCCGCATACTTCTCGCCCGACGCAGTCCTCGGCCGCGCGCGCCGCCTGGGCCTTCAGACCGATGCCAGCCAGCGCTTTGAGCGCGGCGTCGATCCGACCCAGCAAAGTCGCGCCATCGAGCGCGCGATCGCGTTGCTGACCCCGATGGCCGGCGGCAGCGCCGGCCCCGTTGAGGTGACGCAATCCGCCGCGCACCTGCCGCAGCGTTCCGCGGTGCCGTTGCGTACGAAGCAACTGACGCGTCTGCTGGGTGTGGAGCTGCCCGCTGAGCGCGTCGAGGCCACGCTGGCGGGCCTGCAGATGCAGGTGACGCGCAGCGCGAGCGGCTGGCAGGTGACGCCCGCCGCACACCGCTTCGATATCGGGATCGAGGCGGATTTGATCGAGGAGGTCGCCCGCGTGGTGGGCTTTGAGGCCATTCCGGAATCGGATGCTCTGGGGCCACAGCGCTTTCGCAGCCTGCCTGAGGAGCGCCCCTCCGAAGAGGCGGTGCTGGCCGTGCTCGCGGCGCGCGGCTACGAAGAGGCGATCACACTCGCCTTCGTCGATCCGGCGCTGCAGCAGCGGTTGTTTCCCGGGCGCCCGGCCCTTGCCCTTTCGAATCCGATTGCCAGCGACCTGTCCGTCATGCGCGTGTCGCTGTGGCCGGGGCTGCTGCGCGCAGCGCTCGAGAATCAGCGCCGCCAGGCGGATCGCATCCGACTGTTCGAGCACGGCACGCGCTTCGAATCCGGCGGTGAGGGCACGCGCGAGCTCGACACGCTCGCGGGGCTGGCGTGCGGGGCACGGTTGCCCGAGCAGTGGGGCGTGTCGAAGGACATGCGCGCTGCCGCGGACTTTTACGACGTGAAGGGTGATCTCGCGGCGCTGTTCGCGGGGACGGGAGAACCGCAGGCGTTCACGTTCGAGGCGGGATCGCAGCCGGCGCTGCATCCGGGCCGCACGGCGCGCGTGCTGCGGTGCGGTCAGGAAGTCGGTTGGCTCGGGGAACTGCATCCCATGCTGGTGCAGGCGCTTGATTTTACATATCCGCCGATTCTGTTCGAGCTGGACATGGACGCAGCCCTGGTTGTCAAGCGATCCACTTACGAGGAAATTTCCCGCTTTCCGCAGGTGCGTCGCGACCTCGCCGTCGTGGTGGATGAGTCGATCACTTTAAGTAAACTGGCCGAGCGTGTAACCTTAGCGGCCTCAAGCCTTCTGCGTGATCTCCGCATTTTCGACGTGTACCGGGGCCCTGGCCTCGAAAAAGGTCGAAAAAGCGTCGCTTTTGGGTTGATTTTTCAGGATATTTCTCGCACTCTTACCGATGACGATGTGGAGCGCCTCATGGCCTCCGTAGTTGCCGATCTGCGCGAGAACTTGAACGCAAGAATTCGAGAATAAAGAAATGGCCCTAACGAAAGCGGAGATGGCGGAGGCGTTGTTCAACCAGCTCGGGCTCAACAAGCGTGAAGCGCGTGAGCTGGTGGATCTGTTCTTCGAGGAAGTCCGTGCCGCGCTGTCGGGCGGCGAGCAAGTGAAGCTCTCCGGCTTCGGCAACTTTGATCTGCGCGACAAGAACCAGCGTCCTGGTCGCAACCCCAAGACCGGCGAGGAAATCCCGATCAGCGCGCGGCGCGTCGTGACTTTCCGCCCGGGGCAAAAACTCAAGGCACGGGTCGAGGCTTATGTTGGAGCCAAAGAATAACGCCCAGCTGCCGGCGATACCCGGCAAGCGCTACTTCACCATCGGAGAGGTGAGCGAGCTGTGCGGCGTGAAGCCGCATGTGCTGCGCTACTGGGAGCAGGAATTTCCGCAGCTGAAACCCGTTAAACGGCGCGGCAACCGGCGCTATTACCAACGCCAGGACGTGATCGTCATCCGCCAGATCCGCAGCCTGCTTTACGACCAGGGCTTCACCATCGGTGGGGCCCGCAACAAACTTACCGGCGAAGAAGCGCGCACCGACGTGACACAGAGCCAGCAGATCGTGAAGCAGGTGCGAGTTGAGCTCGAAGAGCTGATGAAAGTGCTGCGGCGCTGAGCGCCGCGGCCCGCGAAAAACGGCGTATCATGACCTAAGCGTGCGGCAGGTCCCCAGCCGGGTCGCGAGTCCTTTCCAATAAGAACAATCGTGTCGGAGCGTGGCGCAGTCTGGTAGCGCACTTGCATGGGGTGCAAGGGGTCCCGAGTTCAAATCTCGGCGCTCCGACCAGCTTTTCCGTTGTCTATTCCGAAGAGATAGGTGACGGTTTATACCGGAGACATGGGTAACACTTTCGCGGCGAAGGGGTTCTCCGCGCTCTCTATCCGACATGTCTCGTGATCAAAGAAACCCAGGTCGTAACGCATAAAGCTCACCAGCCAGATCTTCTCTTCGACTTGCTTCACACCGACCCTCTGACCGGCGAAGGCCTGGCTGAGGTTGATCTTCAAGGGCCCCATGCAGATCCTGCCACAGCGCGTGACTGTGATGGTGCGGTCGTGGAAGGGATAGTCGAGCTCGGGTAAGCCGTTGTAGGGGCGAGCGGATGGGCGATACAGCTCGGCCGGGTACTGCATGTTCAGGGCCTGATGAGGGCGCTCCTGGTTGAAGGTGTGGATGAACTGATCGAAGCGCGCCTGCTGCTGCAGGAAGTTCTTGGAGGCGGGCTTGGTGGCTTCCTTCTTCAGCGTCAGATGCATGCGCTCATGGCGGCCGTTCTGCTGGGGGTGGCCTGGCTTGATGCGCTCGAGGTCGATCCCGAGCCGTAACCACCACACCGACAGTCGCGTCAGGCCAAACAGCGAGTTGGCGCTGGCAAAGGGGGAGCCGTTGTCGGTGCGAATCGCCTTAGGCAAGCCAAAGTCCTTGAAAACCCGCTCAAAGACGGTAAAGGCGTACATCGCCTGAGTGCTCGAGAGCCCCTCACAGCCGAGCAGGTAGCGGCTGGCGAAGTCGGTAATGGTGAGGGGGTAGCAGTAGCGTTTATCGGCGAGCATGAACTCGCCCTTATAGTCCGCACACCACAGATCGTTCGGCTGATACGGGTGCGACAGCGCGGTGCCTTCGGGCTTGTAGACCCGTCGGCGGCGGCGCTTCACCAGGCCGTGCCGATCCAGGATCGCGTGCACGGTACTGATGGCGGGGCACTGGATCTCGCAGTGCTTGCGCCGTAGCCGCTCGCGGATCTTAGGAGCACCCCAGCTGGGGTGCTCCTGCTTTAACTGCACGATCGCCTTCTCGATCTGGAAGGGGAGCTGGCGGGCATGGCGATAGGGCCTTCGGGAGCGATCCGTGAGCCCCTCCACCCCACAATCCTTATAGCGGTTGAAGATCTTGTAGCCGGTCTTGCGGGAGATCTCGAACTCCCGGCACAGCACCGCCATCTTCTCCCCGTCCAGACGCCGAGCTACGAATCGAAGCCGTTCGTCCATCTGGTGACACTCCTGCCACGGCATCTGCGTACCCTCCGCAAATGCCGAAATGTGTCACCTATGTCTCCGGAATAAACTGTCACCCATGAATCAGGAAGGGCACCGAGCATCTGACCAATCGACTGTGTCCACTTTCGGATTGGTCCCTCCCGGTAGCACCTCGGCTCGACCACAACCGAAACGAGATGAGGTTCGACCATGACCACCGACAACGTCACACGCGTCTGCAGCCGGGCGCGCGCGGCTCATCGAGGCGCGGCAACTGCTTGAGCAGCTCGTCGAGAATGGCGAACTCGAAAAGGAGTCGCTTTCGGACCTCGTCAACGCGATCGTCACGGTTACGCC
>CATPBQ010000149.1 GCA_955652795.1 uncultured Steroidobacteraceae bacterium
CGGCCTGCACCGCCGCTCCGATCCGCGCACCAGCGCGGCCCAGGTGCTCCTCATCAGCCTCGGCATTGCGGTCATCGCGGTGGCCGAACGGTTGACTCACCGCTAGTCTAAGCGCCACGCTCGTACCGCGGGGCGAGCACACGCCGCAGGCTCTTGAACGGACTGCGATTTGTCCCCACAAACCCAGGCGTCCCCCCGTCCCAGGTGTTGCCATGCGCATGGATAAACTCACCAGCCGCCTTCAGCAGTCGCTCGCCGACGCGCAATCGCTTGCGCTGGGCCGCGATCACCAGTTCCTCGAGCCCGCGCACATGATGCTGGCGCTGCTGGACGGCGCGGGCGGCTCGGTGCGTCCGCTGCTGCTCAAGGCCGGCGTGGACGTCAACAAGCTGCGTGCGGGACTGCTGGGGCTGCTCGAGGGCCTGCCGAAGGTCGAAGGCACGCCCGGGGACATACACGTCTCCAACGACCTGAACCGCGTGCTCAACGTCACCGACAGGCTGGCGCAGCAGCGCGGTGACCAGTTCATATCGAGCGAGCTGTTCGTGCTGGCAGCGTTCGAGGATCGCGCGCTCGCGCGCCTGTTCAAGGAGGCGGGCGTGGTGCGCGGCGCCGTCGAGAAGGCCATCGAGGAGGTGCGCGGTGGCGAGAAGGTATCCGATGCCAACGCCGAGGAAAGCCGCCAGGCGCTCGAGAAGTACACCATCGATCTCACCGCGCGCGCGGCTTCCGGCAAGCTCGACCCGGTGATCGGCCGCGACGATGAGATCCGGCGCACCATCCAGGTGCTGCAGCGGCGCACCAAGAACAACCCGGTGCTGATTGGCGAGCCGGGCGTCGGCAAGACAGCGATCGTCGAGGGCCTGGCGCAACGCATCGTCAACGGCGAGGTGCCCGAGGGCCTGAAGAGCAAGCGCATTCTGGCGCTCGACATGGGCTCGCTGATCGCCGGAGCGAAGTTCCGCGGCGAGTTCGAGGAGCGCCTCAAGGCCGTGCTGCACGATCTGGCCAAGCAGGAAGGACAGGTGATCCTGTTCATCGACGAGCTGCACACCATGGTGGGCGCGGGCAAGGCCGAAGGCTCCATGGATGCGGGCAACATGCTCAAGCCGGCGCTGGCGCGCGGCGAGTTGCATTGCGTCGGCGCCACGACGCTCGATGAGTACCGCAAATACGTTGAAAAGGACGCCGCCCTCGAGCGGCGCTTCCAGAAGGTGCTGGTGGATGAGCCCTCGGTCGAGGACACGATCGCCATCCTGCGCGGGCTGCAGGAGCGCTACGAGGTGCACCACAAGGTCGAGATCACAGATCCTGCGATCGTCGCCGCGGCGACGCTCTCGCATCGTTACATCAGCGACCGCCAGCTCCCCGACAAGGCGATCGACCTCATCGACGAGGCGGCGGCGCGCATCCGCATGGAAATCGACTCCAAGCCCGAAGCGCTCGACAAGCTCGAGCGGCGCATCATCCAGCTGAAGATCGAGCAGGAGGCGCTGAAAAAGGAGAAGGACGAGGCCTCGCGCAAGCGCCTGGCGACACTGCAGGGGACACTGGCGAGCCTGGAGAAGGAATATGCCGATCTCGAGGAAGTCTGGAAGTCCGAGAAGGCGGCACTGCAGGGCGCGGCGCAGATTCGCGAGGAGCTCGATCGCGCGCGCCTGGAGCTCGAGGCCGCGCGCCGCGCCGGCAATCTCGGGCGCATGGCGGAGCTGCAGTACGGCAAGATTCCCGAGCTCGAGAAGCGCCTGAGCATGGCGGTGGCCGCCGAGGACCAGGCGCCCACCCTGGTGCGCAACAAGGTGACCGAGGAGGAGATTGCGGAGGTTGTGTCCAAGTGGACCGGCATCCCGGTGTCCAAGATGCTCGAGGGCGAGAAGGAGAAGCTGCTGCGCATGGAGGAGGCGCTCGCGAAGCGCGTCGTGGGCCAGGAGGAAGCGCTGCGCATCGTAGCCAACGCCATTCGCCGCTCGCGCGCCGGGCTCGCCGATGCGCGCCGGCCGAACGGCTCGTTCCTGTTCCTGGGGCCGACAGGCGTCGGCAAGACCGAGCTGTGCAAGGCGCTGGCCGAATTCCTGTTCGACACCGAGGAGGCGATGATCCGCGTCGACATGTCGGAGTTCATGGAAAAGCACTCCGTGGCGCGCCTCATCGGCGCACCTCCCGGCTACGTCGGCTATGAGGAGGGCGGCTACCTCACCGAAGCGGTACGCCGCCGGCCTTACTCGGTCATCCTGCTCGATGAAGTGGAGAAGGCGCACCCGGACGTGTTCAACGTGCTGCTGCAGGTGCTGGACGACGGGCGGCTCACCGACGGCCAGGGACGTACGGTCGACTTCCGCAACACCGTCATCATCATGACCTCGAACCTGGGCTCGCAGATCATCCAGGAGTACGCGGGCGAGAAGAACTACTCGAAGATGAAGAGCGCGGTGATGGAGGTGGTGCAGCAGAGCTTCCGGCCGGAGTTCATCAACCGCATCGACGACATCGTGGTCTTTCATCCGCTCGGCACACGCCAGATCCGCGCGATCGTCGACATCCAGCTCACCTACCTGCGCAAGCGCCTGCAGGAGCGCGACATGGATCTCACGCTCGACGACGCCGCCCGCGACCTCCTCGGGGAGGCCGGCTTCGATCCGGTGTATGGCGCACGGCCGCTGAAGCGCGCCATCCAGCAGCAGATCGAGAATCCCCTGGCGCAGAAGATCCTGCAGGGAGAGTTTGTGCCCGGGGACCGCATCCGCATCGCGGCGCACGAGGGCCAGCTCACCTTCTCGAAGATGGATGAGCGCAAGGCCGGCCGCGGTTAAACATAAGCGCGTCGCTCGGCGCGAGTGCGGTTCACGTCCGTTATAATCGCCGCAGCATCTACAAGACAACAACCAATGCCGTTCTACGAATACGAATGCCGGGCCTGCAAGTTCTACACCGAGGTCATGCAGAAGATCACCGATGCACCGCTGACCAGGTGTCCGTCGTGCGGCAAGCGCACGCTCAGGAAACTGCTGTCGGCACCGGTGTTCCGCCTCAAGGGGGGCGGCTGGTACGAGACCGACTTCAAGTCCGCGCAGGAGAACAAGCGCAACCTGGTCGGCACCGACAAGGAGGAGCCGAAGGCTGACGTCAAGGCGCAGGCGAGCGATGCCAAGCCTGCCGCGCAGGAGGCCAACGGCGCGAAGCCCGCGGACACGAAGCCCGCGGACGCGAAGCCCGCGGAGTCGAAGGC
>CATPBQ010000150.1 GCA_955652795.1 uncultured Steroidobacteraceae bacterium
ACCGGGGACGACGTGACCGAGTGCACCGGGGGTGCGCGCGGGCTGACGGACCAGGACCTGCAGCGGGCCTATCGCTCGAGCGTAGACCCGCGCCTGAACCACGAGCAGGCCCTCGAGCTCGCCATGCTGATCGCCGAACGCAGCCAGAGCCGCCGCGCTCACAGGCGTGCCGGGACCGTGTCCCCCTAAGCTGCTTTGCAGCGCATCAGTCCCGATCCGGCCGCCGCGTACGATCCACACTGCAGGCGCTGCCCGCGACTCGCGAGCTTCCTCGCGCAGGCGCGCGCCAGTCATCCCGAGTACTGGGCGCGACCCGTGCCCTCATTCGGTGCGCTGGAGCCGCGCATTCTGATAGTGGGCCTCGCGCCCGGCATGCATGGTGCCAACCGTACCGGCCGGCCGTTCACCGGAGATCACGCGGGCCTGCTGCTGTACCAGACCCTGTACGAGGCGGGGCTTGCGAGTCGCCCGGTGTCCGCCGCGATCGGCGACGGACTCACGTTGCTGAACGCGCGCATCGTCAATGCGGTCAAATGCGTGCCACCCCAGAACAAGCCACTGCCGCAGGAGATCCGCTGCTGCAACGCGTACCTTGCCGGTGAGCTGCGGCAGTTGTCCGCCGTGCGCGTGTATCTGGCGCTGGGACGCGTGGCGCACGATGCGGTCCTCATGGCGCGCGGGCTCACGCGTGGGCGTTACTTGTTTGCACACGGACGCGAACACATACTCGATGAAGCGCAATGCATGCTCGATTCGTATCATTGCAGCCGCTACAACACCTCGACCCGACGGCTGACGGCGGCGATGTTCAGAACTGTAATGGCGCGGGCCTGCGAGCTCGCCGACCTGGCGGTGCCCGCGGCGTTGCAGGTTCCCTGAAGCGACCGACGACCGTGTTCGACCCCAAGGAATACATCGCCTCACTCCCCAAGCGTCCGGGCGTGTACCGCATGTTCGGTGCCGGGCACGAGCTGCTCTACGTCGGCAAGGCGCGCAGCCTGCGGGACCGCGTCGGGACCTACTTTGCCGCCGGCAACGTCAATCCCAAGGTGCAGGCGCTGGTGCAGCAAATCACCGCAATCGAGGTCACGGTGACCAACTCCGAGACCGAGGCGCTGCTGCTCGAGTACAACCTCATCAAGGCGCACAAACCGCGCTTCAACGTGGTACTGCGCGACGACAAGAGCTTCCCCTACATTCACCTGTGCGTGGAGCACGAGTTTCCGCGGCTGGTGTTCTACCGCGGCGCGCGCAGCGCCCCCGGCCGTTACTTCGGTCCCTTTCCCAACGCGGGCGCGGTGCGCGACACGCTCAACCAGCTGCAGAAGCTGTTTCGCATCCGCAATTGCCGCGACAGTTTTTTCGCCAACCGCAGCCGGCCGTGCCTGCAGCACCAGATCGGCCGCTGCTCGGCGCCGTGCGTCGGTCTCATCACGCGCGAGGCTTACGCTCAGGACATGGCGACGGCGGTCAAGGTGCTCGATGGCCGCAGCGATGAAGTGAATGCCGAGCTGCAGGCCCGGATGGAGGAGGCGGGCGCCGGGCTGCAGTTCGAGCGCGCGGCCCAGATCCGCGATCAACTCGCGGCGCTCAAGCGTATCCAGGCGCAGCAGGTCGTGACTGCGGAAGGGCATCGCGACGTGGACGTGTTCGCGATCGTCGGGGAGGCAGGCGAGTTCGCCGTGAGCGTCATGCTGGTGCGCGGGGGCCGCAATCTCGGCACCACCAGCTACTTCCCCCGCGCTGCGCTGGCCGAGCCGCACGAGGCGCTCGCCTCTTTCGTCATGCAGTACTACGCGAGCGCCGAGGCTCCCGCGGAGGTGCTGCTCGGCAGCCGCCTCGAAGAGGCGGCATCCCTGGCGGAGCTGCTCAGCAACCGTACCGGGCGTGCGGTCGAGGTCAGGTATCCGATGCGCGGCCTGGCCGTGCGCTGGGTGGAGCTGACCCAGGAGAACGCGGCGCAGGCGTTGCGCATGCGCTTCGCGCAGCGCCAGGGCATGGAGGAAATGCTGCTGGACCTGTCTGAGCAGCTCGACTTGCCCGAGCCGCCGGCGCGCATGGAGTGCTTCGATATCAGCCACACCGGCGGCGAGGGCACGGTGGCGTCGTGCGTCGTGTTCGGTCCGGAGGGTCCGCTCAAGAAAGAGTACCGGCGCTTCAACATCACCGGCGTGCCCCCGGGGGATGACTACGCGGCGCTGCGCCAGGCGCTGGAACGCCGCTACAAGCACGTGCGCCAAGGGGAAGTGCCCCCGCCCGACCTGTTGCTGATCGACGGCGGCGCGGGTCAGATCGGCCAGGTGCACGCGGTGCTCGCGCAACTGGGCTACGGCGACCTGACCCTCGTCGGGGTGGCCAAGGGTCCCGACCGCAGGCCCGGACAGGAGCGGCTGTTCGTGTACGGCGTGGCCGCGCCGGTGACGCCCGAGGCCCATTCGCCGGGCGCGCGCCTCATTCAGAGAATCCGCGACGAAGCCCATCGGTTCGCCATCACCGGTCATCGGCGCAGGCGCGCGCGCCGTTATAACGAGTCGGTTCTGGAAGTCGTTCCGGGACTGGGGCCGGCGAAACGGCGCGCGCTTCTGAAGCACTTCGGCGGCCTGCAGGGGGTCATGCGCGCCGGTGTGGCGGACCTCACCCAGGTGGCGGGAATCGGCGCGACGCTGGCGCGAAGTCTTTATGATCACCTGCATCCGGGCTCATAGGCGCAGCTGATGTCGTGGAACCTGCCCAACACGCTGACATGGGCGCGCATCGCCGCGATCCCGCTCATCGTACTGCTGTTCTACATGCCGTACCCGTGGGCCGATCCGGCGGCGGGCCTGTTGTTCGCGGTCGCCGGCATTACCGATTCGCTTGACGGCTATTTCGCGCGACGGCTCGGCCAGATCTCCCGCCTGGGCGCATTTCTCGACCCGGTCGCCGACAAGCTGATCGTGGCCGTCGCGCTGGTGCTACTCGTGAGCAAGGACCCGCGGGCCCTGATCGTGCTCACCGCCGCGATCATCATCGGCCGCGAGATCACCATTTCGGCGCTGCGCGAATGGATGGCGGAGATCGGCGCGCGGCGCAAAGTCGCGGTCTCGCAGCTCGGCAAGTACAAGACCATCCTGCAGATCATCGGTCTGTCGCTGATGTTGTACCGCTGGCAGCTGTTCGGACTGCCGATCTACCGGCTCGGCGTGGCGCTCACGGTGATCGCTGCCGCGGCGACGCTGGTTTCCATGGCGGCTTACCTGCGCATCGCCTGGCCTGAGCTTAAACGTTAGGTATATCGCGTAAGCTACTATATCCTCACAAGTTATTTATTCGAATTTGGATCGAAAGTGAACCCCGGAGCGCCGCGAGACTCGCCTTGACTTCCAAAGGGGTGTACATAGAATTCGCGGCTCCTGATTTCGCGGATGCGGGAATAGCTCAGTTGGTAGAGCACGACCTTGCCAAGGTCGGGGTCGCGAGTTCGAGTCTCGTTTCCCGCTCCATCTTCACGCTTCGACACGCACGAGCGGCGCATCGTCGGTCATCGCGCCGATGGCCGCCGCGTGCGCGCATCCGTGACGCCGAAGAATTCTCATGACATCGGCAACCACATCGTGCGCACACGCGATCAGCAGTCCACCGGAGGTCTGCGGATCGCACAGCAGCGCCTGATGCGCGCCCTCGAGCTGCGGTGCCAGCCGTACTTCAGCCGCATACGCGCCCCAGTTACGTGCGGAAGCGCCGCTGACACAGCCGGCTTCGGCCATCGAAAGCACGTTATCCAGTAGTGGCACGTGCCTCATGTTCACTCGTGCGCCGAGCCGCGCGCCCCGGCACATCTCGAGCAGATGCCCGAGCAGACCAAAGCCGGTGACGTCGGTCATCGCGTGGACCCCGGCAAGCTCAGCGAGCTCCGGGCCGGCACGATTGAGGCGGGTCGTGGTGTCGATCATCGCCCGATAGTCGGCGGCGGGGAGCTGTCCTTTCTTGAGCGCCGCCGACAGGATGCCGACGCCGAGCGGCTTGCCGAGGATCAGCGCATCCCCAGCCTGGGCCTGTGAGTTGCGCTTCAGATGCCGCGGGTGAACCAGCCCGATTGCCGCGAGCCCGTAGATGGGCTCCACGGAGTCAATGCTGTGACCGCCTGCGATGGGGATGCCGGCTTCGGCACAGATCGCCTCACCGCCACGCAGGATCTCGCGGATGACGTGCGGCGGCAGCACGTTGATCGGCACGGCGAGCAGCGCCAGCGCCAGGATCGGCGTACCACCCATCGCGTACACGTCCGACAGCGCGTTGGCGGCCGCGATGCGTCCGAAATCGAACGGGTCATCCACGATCGGCATGAAAAAATCGGTGGTCGCCACCAGGGCCTGGTGCTCGTTGAGCTGATAGACCGCGGCGTCGTCGGCGGTCTCCATACCGACCATGAGTTGCGCGAACGGCGCCGCGGGAGCCGAGTCTTTGAGCAGATCGGCGAGCAGGCCCGGTGCGATCTTGCAGCCGCAGCCACCGCCGTGGGACAGGGAGGTGAGGCGAGGTGTGGGCGCGGAGGACGTGGTGATCATCGCGGTCTC
>CATPBQ010000151.1 GCA_955652795.1 uncultured Steroidobacteraceae bacterium
ACGGTGGACCATCTCGCGCCAGGCCTTGCTGAGCGCCAGCGGCCGATCGGCATAAGCGGCTTGCGCAGCGGCGCTGTGCTCGGCGCCAATTGGTGTGAGATGGCCGTAGCAGCCGGGCCAGTCGGGGCAGCCGAGCCCGGCAGCGCTGAGGCGCACGTACGCGCCGAGCACCACTACGGTGAAGCACACCAGCACGCCTGCGACGGCCAGGCGACGCATCCAGCGGGCAACCTGCATGATGGAATGGACTCTCTCGCGACTTCAGCCGATGTGCGACAGCTTCAGCAGCTTCTTCAGGTCTCCGAGCAGCCCGTGAGGATCCCGGCGGGCATCGTAGCTCATCATGAGGTTGCCGAGCGGATCGACCACGAACAGCGAATGCTCGCGCCCCGGGGAGGGAAACTCGCGCAGCAGCGCGGTCCCGGCGGGGCCTGCCGCGTCCAGGATCTCGAGGCCCGCCTGCTCGCGCGCGAGGAGTTCGCGCGCACAGCAGTCGCCACTGGCGAGGAACACCCGCTGGAGGCGCGTCATGTCGTTGTTGAGCGCGAGGCGCGTCTGACGCATCACGTACAGCGCCTGGCGGCAGGCGCTGTCGCAGGCGCCATTGCCGACGTACACCAGTGTCCACTTGCCGCGAAACGGCGTCCCGTGCACCGCCGCCGCGGCGAGGCTCACGCGCGGCAAGCTGACCGGCGGCAGCGGCCGCGCCGGCGTGATCAGTACGCCGTGGTTGACGCGGCGCGCCGGGCGCCAGGCGCTGCCGTAGTAAGTGAAGAACGCGATCAGGAGCGGCAGCCCGAACAGTGCCGCGAGCGCGGCCAGGGTGCGCAGGTTGCGGGCGCGCAGCCGGCTCGCGGGGGTGTTCATCGCATCGGTGCCGGGTGGTTTCTGCGCGTGCTCATGATCGCCCACACGATGAGTGCCAGCGTCGCGAAGCTCCACCACTGGATGGCGTAGGAGAGGTGCCGCAGCGGGGCCATGCCGGGCGGCTGCCAGTCGCGCACGTAACCGAAGGGTGCCTGCGGGTCGAGCAGCAGAATGCGCGCCGCGAGCGGCGCGCCGAGCGCGGCGCTGAGCTCACCGGCGCTCGGGTAACTCGTGACTTTCGGCCACGGAGCGCGCGCGTCGGGAGCCGCCCGGCCGCTGGCGAGCCCCGGGCTCGGAAGCTCCGCGATGCGTCCGCTGAGGGTCACGGGCGCGGCGGCCTCGAAGCCGATGTCCGGCAATTGCGCCCGACTGCCGGAGAACGGCACCCAGCCGCGATCGACCAGCAGCACGGCAGCGCCGGCACGCGTCAAGGGCGTCAGCACCTCGTACCCGGCGCGCCCCCGGTAGGTGCGGTTGTCGAGCAGGAACTGGCGCGCGCCATCCAGCCGACCCGTCACCCGCACGCGCTGGAACAGCGGCACATCGCTCACCGCGCGCGCGCCGAGCGCGACCACCTGGTCCGCGCCGCGCGCGAAGCGCGTCCACTGCTCCTGGCGCTGGATGCCCTTGTGCCACTGCCACGCGCCCAGGCGCACGAACAGCGCGCACAGCAGGAGCGTCGCGACCGTGAAGGCGGGCGATGGGGCGAACACGCGTGCCCCGAAGCTCAACCCCCGCGACACCGGTAATGGCTCCGCGGCGCGCCGGCGATACACTGCGCCCTACGCATGCAAACGCTCGTCTGGCTGCTGATCCTGGCGAGTCTCGCGGGGATCGTCGCGAGCCTCGGCTTCGGGCTGTTTCATCTGTCGCGCGGCGGTGCCGACGATTCGCGCAAGATGGCGCGCGCCCTGACCATTCGCATCACCGTGTCGCTGCTGCTGTTTGCGCTGTTGATGCTGGCCTGGTACCTGGGGCTGATCTCGCCCCACACCCTGCAGTCCGGCAGCGCCCCGCCGCATCCGTAGAATTGCCGGCGAGCCGAGCGCTCATCTACAGCCAGTAGACGAATATGAACAGGCCGAGCCACACCACGTCGACGAAGTGCCAGTACCAGGAGACCGCCTCGAACGCGAAGTGCCGGTTGGCGCTGAAGTGCCCGCGCAACACCCGCAGCCAGATGACCAGCAGCATGATCGCTCCCACCGTCACGTGCAGGCCGTGAAAGCCGGTGAGCATGAAGAACGTCGAGCCGTAGATGCCGGTCGAGAGCCGCAGGCCCAGCTCCCGGTAGGCCTCGCCGTACTCGTGGGCCTGGAGGCCTACGAAGGTGAACCCCAGCAGGAACGTCAGCGCCAGGAACAGCGCCAGCCTGCCGCGCCGGCCGGCGAGCAGCGCGTGGTGGGCGATGGTGACCGTGAGTCCGCTGCTGAGCAGGATCGCGGTGTTGAGCGCGGGTATGCCGATCGCGGGAATGGTGCTGAAGGTGGAGTCGGCGCGGCCGCCGACGTGCCCCGGGCCGTTGGTCGGCCAGATGCCTTCGAACTGCGGCCAGAGGATGAAGTTGGTGAACACCTTGACGCCCTGGCCGCCGAGCCACGGCACCGACAGCATGCGCGCATAGAACAGCGCGCCGAAGAACGCCGCGAAGAACATCACCTCGGAGAAGATGAACCACATCATCCCCATGCGGAACGAGCGGTCCACCTGCAGGTTGTAGATGCCGTGCTGGTTCTCGTCGATGACGATCGAGAACCAGCCGAAGAACATGTAGGCGAGCAGCACCGCGCCGGGCAGGAACGACCACGCGCCGCTCCAGTCATTCAGGTAGCCGATCGCCCCCAGCATGATGGCGAACAGCGCGACCGAGCCGCGGATCGGCCAGGGACTGTGATGCGGAATGTAGTAGTGGCTGCTGTCGGGAGCGTGTGCGTTGGCCATGTGGGTAAGCCTAGGGTCGCCGGGTGACGCGCGAGGATTCGTCGTAAAACGTGTACGCCAGTGTGATGAGATCGATGTGGCGCGGCAGCGCCGGATCGATGAAGAAGCGCACCGGCATGTCGCGCCCCTCGTTGAGCCGGAAGTGCTGGGGCGAGAAGCAGAAGCATTCGGTCTTGTGGAA
>CATPBQ010000152.1 GCA_955652795.1 uncultured Steroidobacteraceae bacterium
CAGCAACCACGGAGGGCTCGTTGAGCACGATGCCCCTGTCGCGGACATAGATCAGCGTGTTCGCCGTACCCAGATCGATCGACAGATCGCTGGAAAAATAACCGCGCAGGCGTTTGAACATGAAGCGACCGGGAATGAGCGGCGGGAGACGCCGAAAGTGGCGCGTAATCTAGCAACCGAGAGGACATTCAGCAAGGCAACATGTATGATTTTGCGTTGGTTTTCTCACTTCGCCACGCGCGCCGCGAACCTCCCATGGCCCTCACACGCGAGCAGATCGCAAGCATCGCCGCCCTGGCGCGGCTCGACCTCAGCTCAGCCGAGATCCCGGTGTACCAGGACAGCCTGTCGCGGATCCTCGACTTCGTCGGCGCCCTGGATCGCGCCGACACCACCGACGTCGCCCCGATGTCGCATCCGCTTCCCGGCCTGTCGCAGCGTCTGCGGCCGGACGTGGTGACCGAGCAGGACCGCCACGAGCAGTATCAGGCGAACGCGCCCCAGGTCGCCGCCGGCCTGTACCTCGTGCCCAAGGTCATCGAGTGAGGCACGCGTGAGCGATTGGCACACCAGCACGCTGACACAGCTGGCCGCGGGCCTGCGAGCGAGGAAGTTCTCGAGCGTGGAACTGGTGCGCGCGTACCTGGACAGGATCGATGCGAGCCAGGCTGCGCTGAATGCGTTCATCTCGGTGACACGCGAGCAGGCGCTCGCGGATGCTGCGCAGGCGGATCGGGCACTGGCCGCGGGCGCCGGCGGCGCACTGACGGGCGTGCCGATCGCCCACAAGGACATTTTCTGCACCCAGGGTGTACGCACCACCTGCGGTTCGCGCATGCTGGATAACTTCGTCTCGCCCTACGACGCCACCGTGGTGGCGAAACTCAAGGGCGCCGGCGCGATCATGCTGGGCAAGACCAACATGGACGAGTTCGCGATGGGCTCCTCCAGCGAGACCAGCTATTACGGACCGGTGCGCAATCCCTGGAACCCGCAGCTCGTGCCCGGCGGCTCCTCGGGCGGCTCCGCCGCCGCGGTCGCCGCGCGCCTCGTGCCGGCGGCGACCGCGACCGACACCGGCGGCTCGATCCGCCAGCCCGCGGCGCTGTGCGGCATCACCGGGCTCAAGCCCACCTACGGGCGCGTGTCGCGCTACGGCATGATTGCGTTCGCCTCGAGTCTCGATCAGGGCGGCGTGCTCACGGCCAGCGCCGCAGACGCTGCGCTCATGCTGCGTGAGATGGCCGGGTTCGATGCCAACGATTCCACCAGCGTCGATACGCCGGTGCCCGACTACGTCGCCGCCCTGGAGCAACCGCTCGCGGGCCTGAAGGTGGGACTGCTCAGGGAGTTTTTCGACAAGGGACTGGACGCGCAGAACGAGCAGCGGGTGCGCGAGGCGCTCAAGCTCTACGAGCAGCTCGGCGCGCGGCTCACCGAGGTGAGTCTGCCGAACCTGCCGCTCTCGGTGCCGGTGTACTACGTGGTGGCGCCGGCGGAATGCTCGTCGAATCTGGCGCGCTTCGACGGCGTGCGCTTCGGCTACCGCTGCGAAAACCCGCGCGATCTGCTGGATCTGTACCGGCGCTCGCGCGGCGAGGGATTCGGGGCGGAGGTGAAGCGGCGCATCATGACCGGCACCTACGTCCTGTCGGCCGGTTACTACGATGCGTATTACCTGAAGGCGCAGCGCGTGCGGCAGCTGATCAACGCTGACTTCACGCGCGCCTTCGGCAGCGTGGACGTGCTCATGGGACCGACGACTCCGACGCCCGCCTTTGCGATCGGCGCCAAGACCTCGGACCCCATTACCATGTACCTGAACGACATCTACACCATCGGCGCGAATCTTGCGGGACTGCCCGCGGTGTCGATTCCGTGCGGCTTCGTGCAGGACCTGCCGGTGGGCCTGCAGATCGTGGGCCCGCACTTCAGCGAAGCGCGGGTGCTGAACGCGGCGCATGCGTTTCAACGCGCCAGCGACTGGCACACGCGCGTGCCGCAGGGCTACGCGTGAGCGCCTGGGAAACGGTTATCGGGCTGGAGATTCACGCCCAGCTCGCCACCCGCTCGAAGATCTTCTCCGGCTCCGCCACCGCGTATGGCGCTCCTCCCAACGCGCAGGCGAACCTGGTGGACCTCGGCTACCCGGGCGTACTGCCGGTGCTGAACGCGGAAGCGGTGCGCATGGCCGTGAAGCTGGGACTGGCGATCAACGCGCGCATCGCCGCGCAATCGGTGTTCGCGCGCAAGAACTACTTCTACCCGGACTTGCCGAAAGGCTATCAGATCAGTCAGTACGAGCTGCCGATCGTCGCCGCGGGGGCGCTCGACATCGTGCTCGATGACGGCCAGGTCAAGCGCATCGGCATCACCCGCGCGCACCTCGAGGAGGACGCCGGCAAGTCACTGCATGAGGGCCTGCCGGGGGTGACCGGCATCGACCTGAACCGCGCCGGCACCCCGCTGGTGGAGATCGTCTCCGAGCCGCAGCTGCGCTCGGCGAAGGAAGCCGTCACGTACATGAAGAAGGTGCACACCCTGGTGCGCTACCTCGAGATCTGCGACGGCAACATGCAGGAAGGCTCGTTCCGCTGCGACGCCAACGTTTCGGTGCGCCCGGCCGGCGCGCACAAGCTCGGTACGCGCGCGGAGATCAAGAATCTCAATTCCTTCCGCTTTGTCGAGCGCGCCATCAACTACGAGGTTGCGCGCCAGATCGATATCCTCGAGTCCGGACGTGCGGTGGTGCAGGAGACGCGCCTGTACGATCCGGACCGGGGCGAGACGCGCGCCATGCGCTCCAAGGAGGAAGCGAACGACTACCGTTACTTTCCCGATCCGGATCTGCTGCCGGTGGTGCTCGACGAGGCGCTCATCGCCTCGGTGCGCGCCACTCTGCCGGAGCTGCCGGACCAGAAGGCCGCGCGTTTTGCCTCACAGTACGCACTGTCGGCTTACGATGCGGGCGTGCTCACCGCCAGCCGCGAGCTCGCCGCCTACTACGAGGAGGTCGTGCGCGAGCTGGCGCAGGAACCAAAGCTCGCGGCGAACTGGGTCATGGGAGAGTTCGCCGCGGCCCTGAACAAGGAGAACCTCGAGGTCGGTTCCGGCAAGCTCCCGCCGGCGCGCCTGGCGGGGCTGCTGAGACGCATCTGCGACCAGACCATTTCCGGCAAGATCGCCAAAGAGGTGTTCGAGACCATGTGGTCGGGAGGCGCGAGCGCCGATGCGGTGATCGACGCGCAGGGTCTCAGGCAGATCACCGACACCGCCGCCATCGAACGCGTGATCGATGAGGTGATGGCCCGCAATCCCGCTCAGCTCGCCGAGTACCGTGCGGGCAAGGACAAGCTGTTCGGATTTTTCGTGGGCCAGGTCATGAAGGCGACCGCCGGCAAGGCCAACCCGGCGCAGCTGAACGAACTGCTGCGCCGAAAGCTCGCTGGCTGAGATCAATCGCGCCGGCGCGCCGCGCGCGCGCTGATCGGGCAGCGCCGCAGGCGGGCTTGAAGCGCGTGAGTGCCTGCCGCATTGTGGCGGGGATGGATCAGCCTGTCCCGGTGAGCGACGAGGTGCGTCGCTTCATATTCGAGAAACGGCCGGTGCGCGGCCACTGGGTGCACCTGCAGGGCGCGTGGCGTGAGCTGCGCGCGCATACCGACTATCCGCCAGCCGTGTGCGAACTGCTCGGTCAGGCGGTGGCCGCCTCGGTGCTGCTGGCCGCGACCCTGAAATTCCGCGGCACGCTCACCTTCCAGTTGCAGGGCAACGGCGCAGTCGGTTTGCTGGTCGCGCAGTGCACCCATGATTTCCGCATGCGGGCCGTAGCGCGTTGTGACGACGTTGCGCTGCGCGAATTGTCCGGTGACGGCCGGCGCGGCGCAGTCTTCCGCCGCCTCGTCGGCACCGGCGGCCGCATCACCGTGACGGTGGAGGCGGACGAGAAGAGCATGCGTTACCAGGGCGTCGTGCCCCTCGCCGGCACTTCGCTCAGCGAATCGCTGGAGGCGTACTTTGCCTCCTCCGAGCAGCTGCCGACGCGCGTGCTGCTCGCTGCGGACGATGCCTGCGGCGCCGGGATGCTGGTGCAGAAGCTGCCCGATGCGAGCGCCGGCGATCCGGAGGAGGTCGCGGCGGCCTGGGAGGGCGCGCAGCGTGGCATCGAGGGCCTGAGCCCGGCGCAACTGCTGCAGGGCTCGGCGGAACAGCTGCTGGCGCAGGGCTTCACCAACCACGACCTGCGGCTGTTTCGCGGCTCGCCCGTGCGGTTCGAATGCCGCTGCAGTCAGGGTCGGGTCGCGGGGCTTCTGCGGGCGCTCGGGGCCGAGGAGGTTCGCGACGTGCTCCGGGAGCAGGGGGCCGTGACGGTGACCTGCGAGTTCTGCCACCGTCCGTACCGCTTCGACCCCGCGGACGTGGAGGCGCTGTTCGCCGAGGGTCCATCAGGTGGCTCCGCCGTGAT
This sequence comes from uncultured Steroidobacteraceae bacterium, assembly GCA_955652795.1. Lineage (GTDB taxonomy): Bacteria > Pseudomonadota > Gammaproteobacteria > Steroidobacterales > Steroidobacteraceae > 13-2-20CM-66-19. The sequence continues at coordinate 4,466 of CATPBQ010000152.1, forward strand.
TCACTGACAAACGAACTAGATATAAATTGTCTCATTAGAAGGATAATGTCGTCGGGATTCCTCGATCAGGGTATGAGCTAACGATTTGGCAGAGTACTTAAAGAATTGTACAATTCTTGAATGTATTCGACGGCTCCGCCGATCCTGGTGAAGTGGCTGCGGGCGGCCGGCGAACCCAGCCGACTGCGCCTGCTTGCGCTGTGTGCCGACGGTGCATTGAGCGTTTCAGATCTCGCGCAGGCGCTGAAGCAGAGCGAGCCGCGCGTGTCGCGGCATCTGAAAATCCTGTGCGAGGCCGGGCTGCTCGTGCGGCTGCGGCACGGACACTGGGTCCATTACCGCCTGGCCGAGGGCGCCGAAGGAGCGAGCTTCGTGCGTGGCCTGCTCGGGCAGCTCGACCGCAGCGATCCGGTGCTGGTTCGCGACCGTGGCGGCGCGCGCGCCGCCGCCGTGCCCGAGCCCCGTGCCATGGCGCACGGCGCGCAGTCACGCCTCGGCCGGGCGCTGGCCGAGCTGGTCGCCGCCGGAGGGCTCAGCGCGCCGCTCGAAGCGGTGCTGGTGTGCGGCGTCAGTCATCCGGAACTTCTCGAAAGCGCAGCTCGCGCGAGCCGGCACTGCACGGCCATCGCACAGTCACGGCGCGCGGCGCAAGCCGCGCGCGCCTTTGCGCAGCGGCGGGGCTTCACCTGCCGGGTCCTTCAAGCCACGAGCCCCGACGTCTTCAGCGATACGGATCTCGCGCGCGCCGGAGAGCCATTCGATGCGGTGCTGCTCGACACCTTCGCGAGCGGCGAGGCACTGGCGCGCATGCTGGAACACGCGCGGCGCGTGCTCACCCCAAGCGGACGGCTATGGATCTTCGAGCGCTATGAATCGCTGGAGAGGTCGCGCGAGCGCATCGTGGAACATCCGCTGGCGCGGCTGCGCCGCTTGCTCGGCGATGCCGGCCTTACGTGCGAGCGTCTGAGTCCTGTCGAAGCCGACGGTGAGCACGTGCTCGCGGCCGCCGCGCGGCCTGCAGCCGCGGCCGCAGGGCAGGTCGCCAGCGCGGCAGGGGCCCGGCCATGAGCGCGCGCCCCACAGGCCTTCCAATTCGTGTGTCATTCGAATTCTTCCCGCCAGCGGACGCGACGATGGAGACGATCCTGTGGAACTCCATCGAGCGCCTCGCGCCGCTGGCACCGCGCTTCGTGTCGGTGACCTACGGCGCGGACGGCTCCACGCGCGAACGCACTCACAACGTCGTGACGCGCATCCAGCGCGACACCGCGCTCACGGGCGCACCGCACCTCACCTGCATCGGCGCCTCGCGCGGCGAGATCCTCGCCATCGCGCGTGGCTACTGGGACCAGGGCATTCGCCATCTGGTCGCGCTGCGTGGCGATCTGCCGCAGGGGCAGAGCTCTCATCGGCCGCACGCCGCAGGTTTCAGCTACGCGGCGGAGCTGGTCGCGGGACTCGCCGCCGTCGCGCCGTTCGACATCTCGGTCGCGGCTTACCCGGAGGTGCATCCGGAGGCGCGTTCGGCGGCTGCGGATCTGGATAACCTCAAGCGCAAGATCGACGCCGGCGCGAGCCGCGCCATCACCCAGTTCTTCTACGACACCGGTGTCTTCCTGCGCTTTCGCGATCGGTGCGCGGCGGCCGGCATGCGCGCGCCCCTGGTGCCGGGCATTCTGCCCATCACCCGCTTCCCGCAGGTGCTGCGCTTTGCCGAACGCTGTGGCACGAGCATTCCCCGGTGGCTGCACGAGCGCTTTGCCGGCCTCGATGACGATCACGATACGTGCCGCATGATCGCCGCCAGCGTGGCGATCGAGCAGGTCGAGGCACTCACCCGCCACGGCGTGCGCGATTTTCACTTTTACACCCTGAATCGCGCGGCACTCAGCTACGCGATCTGTCATGCGCTCGGGCTGCGGCCGGTAGCGCGCACCGCGGGCGTCGCGCGCCAGGAAGCGCCGGCGTGAGCGCCTGCCGGCACGCCGCGCACCAGCCGGGCGCTCACACGCGCGCCGACCGCGAGGCCGGGCATGACATGCCGGCAGCGGCACGCGCGGTCGCGGCGCCGTTCGCGCTCGAGCCGCTCGATGAAACCGAGCGACGCACGCGCATCGAGCGTCTCAAGCGGCTGCTCGGGGAGCGCATCGTGCTGCTCGATGGCGCGATGGGCACGATGATCCAGCAGCGCAAGCTCGATGAGCGGGGCTTCAGGGGCGAGCGGCTGCGCGAGCACGGCTGCGACCTCAGGGGCAACAACGACATCCTCACGCTGACCCGCCCGCAGATCATCGCAGACATCCACCGCGCCTATCTCGCCGCCGGTGCCGATATCATCGAAACCAACACCTTCAATTCGAATGCGATTTCACAGGCGGACTATGCAGCGTCCGCGCTGGTGCCGGAACTCAACTACCGCGCGGCGCGCCTGGCGCGCGCGGCGGCCGATGAGTTCGCGCAACGCGCCGGCGAGGCGCGCTTTGTCGCGGGCGCGCTCGGACCCACCAACCGCATGACCTCGATGTCGCCGGACGTCAACGATCCGGGCCATCGCAGTGTCAGCTTCGATCAGCTCGTCAGCGCCTATCTGGAAGCGGCGCGCGGGCTGCTGCTCGGCGGCGTCGACCTGCTGCTGATCGAGACCGTGTTCGATACCCTGAACGCCAAGGCAGCGATTTACGCCGCCTTCACGCTGTTCGACGAGAGCGGGATCACGCTGCCGCTCGCGCTCTCGGGCACGATCACCGACGCATCGGGAAGGCTGCTGTCGGGACAGACGACCGAGGCGTTCTGGAACTCGATCCGCCATGCGCGGCCGCTGTTCGTCGGCCTCAACTGCGCGCTCGGCGGCCGGCAGCTGCGGCCCTACGTCGAGGAGCTCGCCGCCGCTGCCGACACCTACGTGTGCGTGTATCCCAACGCGGGCCTTCCCAACGCCTTCGGCGAGTACGACGAGAGCCCCGCGGAGACCGCGGACATTCTGCGCGAGTATGGCGAGTCGGGTCTGGTGAACGTGGTGGGCGGCTGCTGCGGCACCACGCCCGAGCACATCCGCCTGTTGCACGCGGGGCTCAGGGGCTGCGCACCGCGGCGCCTGGCGGCCGTGCCGGTGAAATGCCGCCTGGCGGGACTCGAAGCGCTCAACATCGACGACGACAGCCTGTTCGTGAACGTCGGCGAACGCACCAACGTCACCGGCTCGGCGAAATTCCGCAAGCTGATCGAGGCGGGCGACTACGGCGCCGCGCTCGAGGTGGCGCGCCAGCAGGTGGCCAGCGGCGCGCAGATCATCGACGTCAACATGGACGAGGGCATGCTGGACTCGCAGGCCGCCATGGTGCGCTTCCTGAACCTGGTGGCGGTGGAGCCGGACATCGCCCGCGTGCCGGTGATGATCGATTCCTCGAAATGGACGGTGATCGAGGCGGGGCTCAAGTGCGTGCAGGGCAAGCCGATCGTCAACTCCATCAGCCTCAAGGAGGGCGAGCAGGTTTTCATGGAGCACGCCCGCGAACTGCGCCGCCATGGGGCGGCGGCCGTGATCATGGCATTCGATGAGCAGGGTCAGGCCGATACCATCGAGCGCCGCCTGGACGTGTGCGCGCGCGCCTACCGCATCCTGACCGAACGCCTCGGGTTTCCGCCCGAGGACATCATCTTCGACCCCAACATTTTCGCCATCGCTACCGGGATCGAGGAACACAACGGCTACGGCGTGGCGTTCATCGAGGC
>CATPBQ010000153.1 GCA_955652795.1 uncultured Steroidobacteraceae bacterium
CGTCGCAACGGCATCGCCAACGCCGAATTCCACCTCGCCAACCTCGCGACGGCGCCCGACGCGACGCTCTCCTGGATGCGCCACGCGTATACACACGTGCTGCTCGACCCGCCGCGCACCGGGGCGCCCGCGGTGTTGGCGGCGGTGGCGGCGCTGGCGCCGCAGCGGGTGTTGTATATTTCCTGTCATCCGGGGAGTCTGGCGCGCGATCTGGGGGTACTGGTGCACGAGCACGGCTTCGCGCTGCAGGCGGCGGGTGTAGTCGACATGTTTCCGCACACCACGCATGTTGAATCGCTGGCGCTGTTGACGGCAGGCGGCCGGCGCGCTCAACGCACGGCGCCCCCGGCATGAGTCTCGGCCCCCTGATGATCGACCTCGCGGGCAGCGCCGTCACCGCGGAGGAGCGCGAGCTGCTGCGTCATCCGCTGACGGGCGGCGTCATCCTGTTCACGCGCAACTACACCGATCCCGAGCAGCTGACCGCACTGGTCAGCGCGATTCATGCCGAGCGCACGCCGCCGCTCATCGTGGCCGTGGATCACGAGGGCGGGCGGGTGCAGCGTTTCCGCCAGGGATTCTCGGCACTGCCGGCCGCGCGGCGTATCGGCCACGAATTTGACCTGGACGCGCGCGCCGGCCTGGCGCTGGCGCGCGCGATGGGCTGGCTGATGGCGGCGGAGCTGCGCGCGCACGGGGTCGACATCTCCTTTGCGCCGTGCGTGGACCTCGATCATGGCGTGAGCGTCATCGGGGACCGTGCGTTCCATGCGCTGCCGGATGCCGTGGGCCAGTTGGCCGTCGCCTGGATGCATGGCATGCGGGATGCGGGTATGGCGGCCACGGCCAAGCACTTTCCCGGACACGGGGCGGTGGTGGCCGACTCGCACCTCACCCTGCCGGTCGACCGGCGCCCCCTCCCGGACCTGGCCCCCGACCTCGCCCCCTACCGGCGGCTGATGGCCAACGGGCTGCCGGCGGTCATGGCAGCCCACGTGCTGTTTCCGGCGGTGGATTCGGTCCCGGCAAGCCTCTCCAGCCGCTGGATTCGCGACGTGCTGCGCGGAGAGCTCAGGTTTCAGGGGGTAGTGTTTGCCGATGATCTGTCCATGGGAGGTGCCGCCGCTGCCTACGGGGACATAGTGACCCGGGCACGGCAGGCACTGTCGGCAGGTTGCGACATGCTACCGGTCTGTAACAATCGTGCGAGCGTTATCGAGCTGCTCGACCACCTGGATACCGAGCCGCAGCCGGCCTCGAGCCTGCGCCTGGTGCGCCTGCACGGGCGCGCGGGCAGCGTGCGTTCCGCGCTCGAGGCCTCGCCTGAATGGACACGCGCGCGCGAGTTGCTGGCGCGCACCGCCGCCGCTCCCGCCCTGACGCTGGACGCCGGACGCGACGCATGAACAACAACTGGTCGGCGCAGGCCTGGCGGCGTGTGGTCGAGAGCGCCCCCGAAGGCATCGTGATCTGCGATGCCGCCGCAAAGGACTGCCCGGTGTTGTTCGTCAACAGCGCATTCGAGGAGATGTGCGGCTATCCGGCGGCGGCGCTGCTGGGCACCAACCTGCGCATGCTGCAGGGCACGGACCGCGACCAGGAGGGGCGCACGCGCCTGCGCGAGGCGCTGGACAAGGGCGAGCCGGCGCGCGTGCTGGTGCGCAACTATCGTCCCGATGGCTCGCTGTTCTGGAACGAGATGGTGGTGCAGCCGGTGCGCAGCGCGGCCGGACAGCTCACTCATTTCATCGGTTACCACCGCGATGCCAGCGAGCGGCTGAAGACCGCGGAGCGCTCCCCTGGAGGGCTGCCGACATGGCTGCGGGAGGACCGCCTCACGGGCCTGCACTCACGCGCATTCTTCGAGGAGCTGCTGCAGCGTGACTGGGTGCTCGCGCAGCGCGACTCGCACGAGATCGGCCTGACCCTGTTCGACATCGATGATCTGGGCGCCTACAACGAGAAGTTCGACCGCTCGGCGGGCGATGCCTGCATCCGGCGCGTCGCGCGCCTGGTCGGCGCCGCGTACCGGCGGCGCGGGGATCTCGTCGGGCGCTGGGAGGGCGGAACATTCGCCGTGTTGACCCAGGGCGAGGCCGCGGACAAGGCCACGCAGTACGCCAAGGTGATGTCGCAGCGCGTGCGCGACCTGCTCATGCATCACCCCACCGCCGGCGCCGGGCGCTACGTCACCATGAGCGCCGGGATCGCGAGTCTGGTGCCACCGCGCGCCCTGCCGGTCGAGGGGCTGCTGAAGGCCTGCCGGGCAGCCCTGAAGCGAGCCAAGAAGAACGGCAAGGACGGGATCGTGGCCGCCGAGGCGGGGGATTTTCACTGACCGCCATCTAAGGCTGCACGAAGAATCCCTCGCGTCGTGCCGCGCTCGTCAGGCGCAGCGCTGCCCGGCTGATGAGTTTGCTGTAGAAATAAGTTACTGGTAATATTTCTACCGAAATGGCGAATATCCAGACCGTCAAAACCCGCCCAGCGCCCGATCCGCGCGTCACCCTGTCGCGCGCCACCGTGCGTGCGGCGCGCTTCCTGGCCGTGGCGCAGGCGGACCTGGCGCAGGTCATCGGCGTGAGCGGGGCGACGTTATCGCGCATCGCCAACGGTCGGAAGGCACTCGAGCCTGGCTCCAAACCCTGGCAGCTCGCCGCGCTGTTCGTGCGGCTGTTCCGCTCCCTCGATGCCATCGTGGGCTCGGATGATGCTGCCGCGCGTGCCTGGTTGCGCAGTGATAACCATGCCCTGGGCGGTGTGCCCCTGAAGCTCATCCGCGAACCCGCGGGCCTGGTGCGGACGGTTGACTACCTGGACGCCGCCCGCGCTCGCATCTGAGGCGCGCCGCTACACCCACGAGCTGTGGCGTGCAGTCGAGGCGCAGCACACCGCCTCGACCATGCGGCTGGTCGACTCGCTCGAGGAGCAGGCGAGCCTCGAGCTCATTCTCGAGGACAGCAAGCCGCCGCTGCCGCCGCAGGCGCGCCAGCTTCACTATCTGCTGGCGACACCGTTTCGCTACCGGCCGCACGGCGGCTCGCGCTTTCGCGCGGGGTTCGATGCCGGAGTGTGGTATGGCGCGGAGGTGCTGCGCACGGCGTTGGCGGAGAAGAGCTACTGGCGGCTGCGCTTTCTGCTCGACTCTCCCGCGACGCCCGACCTGAAGCCCGTGCCGCACACGGCGTTTCGCGCCGCGGTGCGCACAGCAGCAGCCCTGGATCTGACGGTTGAACCGTTGGTGCGCGATCGTCGCGTGTGGACGCACCGCGTGAGCTACCAGGGCACGCAGGCGCTGGGTGACGCGGCGCGCGCGGCGCACATTCAGCTCATCCGCTACGAATCCGTGCGCGATCCCGAACACGGCGCCTGCGCCGCGGTGCTCAACGCCGTGGCATTCGGCCGCGGCAAGCCGCACTCCCAGCACACCTGGTTCATCGCCGCCTCGCGCGAGCGGGTGCGCTGCGCCAGGGATGAGCGTGGCGGGGCGACCTGGGAATTTACCAGCGAGCAACTCGTTTGAGGCTCGCCGCCGGCGCTGGCGCCGCCCGCTAACGCCCCGGGGCTCTCGCGCCCTGCAAGGGCGTCACCAGCGCAATCACGCCAAACGCCGGATGGTCGAAGTAGCTGCGCTCGTAGAAGCGCACGCGGCGGCTCTCGTTAAGCGTGAACGGCGTATCCGGCGCGGCACCCAGGCCCGGGGGCGGGGAGGGCATGGCGTAGGTCAGCGACATCCCCAGATGCAGGAACTGACCGCGCTCGAGAAACACCGTGCCGGTGAGACCCTGGACGTTGAGCCCCAGGCGTTGCACGGCAAAGCCGGCGCGCGTTCCCCAGGAGCTCGGCGTCTGCGACCACGCGGCGTGCGCCACCGGCACGTAAGTGCCGCTCGCGCGCAGGCGGCTCTCGAGCTCCGTCAGCTGCCACGCGGAAGATGGCAGCATGGCGACGAAATGCCCCACCTGCGCCGAGCCGCTGCTGGAGTCATCGCCGGCGATCACGATGCTGCGGGCGGCGGCCTCCGCGCTCCAGGTCTCGGCGCCACCGAGTGCACCGGCGGCGCGAAACACGATGATCTCGATGTTGTAGACCGTGCCGCCGGCGCCCGCCGGCGCCGGCGTCTCCTGCGGCGCCGCCGGCAGCGTGCCGGCGAGCAGCGCGCTCGCGGCGAGGCCGAGAGTCAGGCGTAGCGGCGCGATGCGGGCGTCCATGCGCAGCATTCTAATGGAGCCGGGGCGGTTCGCCGAGGCGCCGCAGAAGATCCGCCGCAAACTCGAAACGGGCGCTCTCGGTAGGGAGTTGTCGCGACACGCGTAACCTGAGGGGTCCTTCGAGGCGGTACTCGCGTGCGCCTGTCTGGATCATGCGCACCACGGTGGCCGGATCGATGCGTGAGCGCTCCTCGAACAGCACCGAGCCGCCCTGCGCTCCCAGGTCGAGCCGGCGCACTCCCAGGGCGCGCGCCAGGAGCTTGAGTTTGGCGATGCGCAGCAGGCTTTGCGCCGCGCCCGGCAGTGGGCCAAAACGATCGTGGATTTCCGCGCTGAGCTCATCGAGCGCTGCGCCGCTGTCGGCGGCGGCGATGCGCTTGTAAAGCGACAGGCGCATGTGCACGTCCCCGACGTACACCACCGGCAGGAACGCCGGCAGGCGCAGCTCGACCTCGGTGGCGGCGGCCAGCGGCTGGTCGAGCACCGGCTCGCGGCCGGCCTTGAGGGCCTGCACCGCGTGCTCGAGCATCTCCAGATACAAGGACAGCCCGATCTCGGTCACCTGGCCGCTTTGCTGCTCACCGAGCAATTCACCGGCGCCGCGGATCTCGAGGTCATGGGTCGCGAGGACGAATCCCGCTCCCAGCTCCTCCATCGACTCGATCGCCTCGAGACGCTTGACGGCGTCGCGCGCCAGCGCCTGGCGCGGCGGCGCGATCAGGTACGCGTAGGCGCGGTGGTGCGAGCGTCCGACGCGGCCGCGCAGCTGGTGCAGCTGCGCCAGCCCCATGTGATCGGCGCGATTGATCATGATGGTGTTGGCGGTGGGCACGTCGATGCCACTCTCGATGATGGTGGTACACACCAGCAGGCTGAAGCGGCGGTGATAGAAATCGACCATCAGCTGCTCGAGATCGCGCTCGCGCATCTGCCCGTGGCCGATGCGCACGCTCGCTTCCGGCACCAGCGCCTGTAGTTCGGCGGCGATTTTTTCGATGCTGCGTACTTCGTTGTGTATGAAATAGATCTGCCCGCCGCGGCGCAGCTCGCGCAGCGCCGCCTCACGCAGCGTCGGCGCGTGCCACTCGATGAGGAAGGTCTTGATCGTCAGCCGCCCCGCCGGGGCGGTCGTGATCAGCGACAGGTCGCGCAAGCCGCCGAGCGCCATGTTGAGGGTGCGCGGAATCGGGGTCGCGGTGAGGGTGAGCACGTGCACGTTGGCGCGCAGCGCCTGCAGTCGCTGCTTGTCGCGCACCCCGAAGCGATGTTCCTCATCGATGATGAGCAGGCCCAGCTCCCGGAAGCGCGCGTGCGCATGCAGCAGCCGGTGGGTGGCGATGACGATGTCGACCTTGCCCTGCTCGAGCCCCTCGAGCACCGCCTGGGTTTCCGTCGAGGTGCCGAAACGCGACAGCGCCTCGACCCGCACGGGCCAGTCGGCGAAGCGGTCGCGAAAGTTCGTCAGGTGCTGCTGCACCAGCAGTGTGGTCGGGGCGAGCACCGCGACTTGCTTGCCCGCCTGGGCGGCGACGAACGCCGCGCGCATTGCGACTTCGGTTTTGCCGAAGCCGACATCGCCGCACACGATGCGATCCATGGGGCGCTCGCTCCTGAGGTCGGCGAGCACCTGCTCGATCGCCTGCGCCTGATCCTCGGTCTCCTCGAACGGGAAGGCGTTGGCGAAGGACTGGTAGTCGGACTCACTCACCGCCAATGCGAGTCCCTGCTGGGCCTTGCGGCGCGCGTACAGATCGAGGAGTTCGGCCGCGACGTCGCGGATCTGCTCGGCGGCGCGCTTGCGGGCCCTGGCCCATTGATCGGTGCCGAGTTTGTGGAGCGGGGCGCTCTCGGGCGCGGCGCCCGTGTAGCGGCTCACCAGATGCAGCGCCTGAACCGGCACGTAGATGCGGTCGCCGTCCTGGTACTCGAGGACCAGGAACTCCCCGGGCTGCCCGCCGATGTCCATGGGCATGAGGCCCGCGTAGCGGCCGACCCCGTACTCCTCGTGCACCACCGGCGCGCCCGGATTGAGGTCCTTGAGGTCGCGCAGGATTGCTTGCGGATCCGCGGCACGCTTGCGCCGCCGCTCCTGGCGGGCGCGGGCCCCAAACAGCTGCGCCTCCGCGATCACCGCGATCGGCGGCGCGGTGAGCGTGAGGCCCTCGAGGTCGGGCGCCACCGTCAGTGCGAGCCGCGCCGTGCCCGCGGCAAACGCATCCCAGCCGGGCACGATGGTCACCTCGTGGCGATGCGCGCGCAGCATCTCCTGCAGTACCTCGCGCCGCCCGGCCGAGTCAGCCGCCAGCAGCACGCGGCCCTCGAAGTCACTCAGGAACGCGTCCAGCGGTGCGAACGGCTCCTCGGCGCGCACGTCGACGCGCAGCTCGCGCGGCGCGCTGGTGGGGAAATTACGCACCTCGGCGGGGGCACCGTGCAGCTCGGTCTCCGCCTTGAAGGCATCGAGGGTGATCGATGCGAACCGGCCGAGCGCCGCGTCGAGCTCGGCGGGCTCGAGAAACAACTCCGCGGGCCTGAGCACCGGACGCTCGATGTCGTGGCGACGATCCTCGTAGCGCGCCTCGATGTCCTGCCAGGCCTTGATGAGAGCCTGCGGGAGCGCGGCGTCGTGCACGATCACCGCATCCGCGGGCAGGTAGTCGAACAATGTCGCGGTCGAATCGAAGAACAGCGGCTGATAGAACTCCACCCCCGCGGGCGCGAGTCCCTCGCTCACGCCGCGATAGATGCTCGTGCGGGTCGGGTCCCCCTCGAAGCGCGTGCGGTAGCGGCGGCGGAAATCCTTCACCGCCGCGCCGTCCAGCGGCACCTCGCGCGCCGGGAGTAAGCGCACGCTCGGCAGCGCATCGAGCGAGCGCTGCGTCTCCGGGTCGAAGCGGCGGATCGCCTCGATCTGCTCATCGAAGAGGTCGATACGCAGCGGCGCCGCGGTGCCCATGGGGAACACGTCCAGGAGCGAGCCGCGCACCGCGAACTCTCCGGGACTCACCACCTGGCTGACGCTCGCATAGCCTGCTTCGGCGAGTCGCTGCCGGAACGGCTCGATGGCGAGCGCCTGCCCCTTGCTGAGCTCGAACGCACGGCCCTGCACGTAACTGCGCGGCGCCAGGCGCTGCATGAGCGTGTCGGCCGACACGATCAGGCAGCCGTGCTGCAGCTGCGGCAGCTCGAAGAGAGTTTTCAGCCGCTCGGAGATGATGTCCGGATGGGGAGAGAAGAGGTCGTACGGCAGCACTTCCCAGTCCGGCAGCCGCAGCAGCGGCAGCGCCTCTGCGGCGAAGAAGCGCAGCTCCGCCGTGAGCCGCTCGAGCTCGCGCGCCGCGTCCACGATGACCACGTACAGCCGCCGGTCGGCGCGCGTGGCTTCGGCCAGCGCCAGCGCCGCGGCGCTGCCGTACAGCTGATGCCAGCGCAGACGCCGGTGGGCCCCGGCCGGCAGCGGCGGATTGAGCAATGAGGGCATCTGGGTGCGCGTGACGCGAAAGCCCGGCAGCTTACCTAAGCCTGGGGCCGCGAGGGGACTGCCGGGGAAGACGGGCGCGCGGGTGCGCGCCGGTGCGGGTGCTCAGGCGCCGACCGACCCTGCACTCACCTGCATGCGCGACTCAAGCGGCACGCAGAAGATGTCGATGGGGTGGGAGCGCCCGCGCAGCTGCAGGGGCGGCAGCGGGGTCGCTCCGACGTCCATCCCGTGCTCATCGAGGGAGTGCTTGAGCGCGCTGGAGAACAGCATCTCGCCGGCGCGCGCTCTCTGGCACAGACGCGAGGCGATGTTCACCGTGTCGCCGATGATGGTGTAGTTCATGTAGGAGGAGGAGCCGATGTTGCCGGCCACCACGTCCCCCTCGCTGATGCCGATGCCAAGCCCGGCTTCGATCTGGTGGCGCTCCTTCCAGGAGCGCGCGAGGGCGCCGAAGCTGGCGAGCATCTCCCGGGCGGCGCACACGGCGCGCTCCGCACTGTCGGCTTGTTGCAGCGGCACGCCGAAGCCGAGCATCAGGCAGTCACCCGCCATGTGAAACACGGTGCCCTCGTGGCGGAAGGTGATCTCCGTCAGCAGCGAGAAGAACTCATTGAGCAGCGGCACGACACAGTGCGGCTCGAGCTGCTCGGAAATGCTGGTGAAGCCGCGCAGGTCGGCGAACAACACCACCGCGTGGGTGCGCACGTCGGCCGTGGACAGCAGCGTGTCGAGCAATTGCGGGTCCTCGAGGATCTTGTCGGCGACACGCGGTGACACGTAGCGGCGGAACGTCTGCCGCAGTACATCCTCGCGTCGACGGAATTCAGCTTCCAGCTGACCCGTCGCCGTTTTCCTGCGCACTCCTCCGGAGCGCACGAGGGCCTCAATGTGGGCCCTGAGAGGCTCGTCCGCCACCACACGCCCCCAAGGAAATTATTCTGTTAAGCCGCAGAGTATCATATCTGCATTAATGTCGCCGTTTGGCGACAAGCAAGCCGCCGTGGGTCTCGCAGGCCTCTGTCGGGGAGGTGTTGGTTTGAGCCTCAGCCCCCGGTCACCACCGCGTGAATCACGCGGTCGTGCTCGAAGAACACCGAAAAGGCGCTGTAGTCCCAGCGCGTGATCGGCGGCTGACCGACCGTCGCATGGCGCGTGAGCGGGGTACCGAAATGCTTCTCGACCTGCCCCATGGTGCTGCCGCGTTTGGGGCGATCGAGCTGCGAGTCACGCACCTGCACCTGGTCGTTCACCACGACGGTATCGGCGACTGCGGTGCCGGCGGCAGCGCAACCGCACAGGAGTGCTGCGAGAATTCGAGTCTGCATGCCACTGTCCTCCAACTGCGGCACGACTATAGCACCGGGAAGAATCTGTCAAAGCGGGCAGGGCGGGCGGCACGCACTGATTTGTGACGCACGTCTGAAAAGCCTGCAACTGTGGTTAAATCGCGACGATGTTTCACCCGTTGTCGGTGTACGTGGGCCTGCGCTACGTGCGCGCCCGCTCACACACGTTTTTCGTTTCCTTCATCACCTGGGCGTCGCTCGTCGGGGTGTGTGTGGGCGTCGCGGCTCTCATCGTGATTCTGTCGGTGATGAACGGCTTCGAGGGCGAGTTGCGCGACCGGCTGCTGTCTCTGAGTGCCCAGGTGCGCGTGACGGCGGCCGCCACTGCGCCGCAGGGCTCGCGGGCCGGGCCCGGGGCCGCGGACTGGCACAACGCCGCGCGCACCGCGGCCGGCGCCGCGGGGGTTGTCAGCGTGGCTCCGTACGCGGAGCTGCAGGCACTCGCGGTGCGCCGCCCCGAGATGCTGCCGGTGCTGCTGCGCGGTATCGACCCGCGCTCTGCGGTGAGCGTGGCGGAGCTTGCGCACGCGATCACCCAGGGACACCTCGCGGATCTGACTCCCGGCTCCGGACGCATCATCGTGGGCGCGGTGATCGCCGAGCGGCTGGGGCTGGCGCCCGGGGACTCGCTGACCGTGCTCGTGCCGACGGTGAGCGCCGGTGGCGCGCCGGTGCCGAAACTGCGCGAATTCACGCTGGCGGGCGTGTTCGAAGTCGGACTGCAGGATCACGACGCCACGCTGGTGTTTGCACACCTGGATGACGTGCGGGCGCTCGCCCCGCAGGGCGCCGCCGGCGAGGGCTTGCGGGTGCGCGTGCACGATGTGCTCACCGCTCCCGCGGTTGCGGCGCGGCTGCGGGCGCTGTTGCCGGGGAACTTCGAGGTCAGCGACTGGACCCAGGACAACGCCAACTACTTCCGTGCGATCCGCATCGAGAAGACCATGATGTCGCTCATCCTGCTGCTGATCGTGGCGGTCGCCGCCTTCAACATTGTCGCCATGCTGGTGATGGTGGTCACCGATAAACGCACCGACATCGCCATCCTGCGCACCCTGGGCGCAGCGCCACGGCGCGTGATGGGCATATTCATCACCCAGGGACTGGTGATCGGCTGGCTGGGCGTGGCGCTCGGGGTGGTGCTGGGACTCGCGCTCGCGCTGCAC
>CATPBQ010000154.1 GCA_955652795.1 uncultured Steroidobacteraceae bacterium
CTGGGAGGCAGGCGCGCCAGCCCCAGCCGGAGCAGTACCCGCCCGTCCGACCCAGACGCGTGAGGCGCCGTCTGGGCCCCGCGGGCTAAACTGAGGCGCGATGCTCACAGATCTCGCCGCAGCGCTGCCGCTGGCCGTGATTCCGCTCGCCCACGCAAGCGAGGCTGACGTCGCACCTGCGCGCGACCCGGTCGCGACGGTGACGGTTGTTACGCCGATATTCGGCCAGCTCCTCGTACTGTCCTATCCCGAGGGATTTCAAGGCGCATTCTCGAGTGCGACGGGCAGCGTGTCCCTGCAGGAATCGGTCCCGGTCGGAGAAACAGTCGACCACTGGAGCCAGATGATCACAGTCACCGGTGCGCGGGGATTGGCATCCGACTCGCACCTGACGCCCCAGAACTTCGTGCAAAGAATGGCGGCAGGGTTCAAGAAAAGCTGTCCGGACAGCTTCAGTACCGCGGCGCTCTCCGACGCCAGGATCGAGGGTGTCGAGACTTTCGGGGCGGTTCTGAGCTGCGGCACTGCTCCGGCAACCGAGTCCTCGCATAGCGAAACGGCGTTGGTGATTGCGATCAAAGGCAAGCAGGACTACTACACGATTCAATGGGCGGAGCGCGGGCAAGTGTCGGCCTCCCCGATGACTGTCGATGCGGCGCTGTGGTCCGCCCGATTCAAGCAGCTGTCACCCATCCGGCTATGTCCCATAGTCGCGGGAGAACAGGCCCCGTATGTAAGCTGCGTCGGGAAAGCGCCGGCGCGTTCCGAATGAATGGTCAACTTTGGCCGCGGCGACGCACGCACCGTGCCGGATCGCAGCCACACGAAAGGCAACACTGATGAAAATCTCGATGCACGCGTTCTCGGTGGAGGTGTTCGCCAACACCCTGGGCAATCTCTCGCGGATCCTGGAGAAGGGACTCGCCCACGCCACGCAGCGCAAGTTCGACCCGGACGTGCTGCTCGCTTCGCGCCTGGCACCGGACATGTTGCCGCTGACGCGCCAGGTGCAGATCGCCTGCGACATCGCGAAGAATTCGGTCGCCCGTCTCGCCGCCCGGGAGCCGCCGCGTTTCGAGGACAGCGAGACCTCCATCGAGCAGCTGCGCACGCGCATCGCGCGCACCATCGACTACCTGAAAAGCGTGCCGGTGAGCGCGCTCGAAGGATCGGAAACGCGCGACATCAAGCTGCCCGTGGGCGAGCGCACCCTGGAGTTCAAGGGACTGGATTTTCTGCAGCACTGGGCGATTCCCAACGTGTTCTTCCACGTCACGACCGCCTACGGCATCCTGCGTCACAACGGCGTGGAGCTCGGCAAACGTGACTTCCTCGGCCCTTGAGGCGAGCTCTCACCCGGGCGAGTTGTGACTAACGGCCGGCTCCGACCAATATGACAAATGGCGACGGGCGCAATCCGTCGCAATTTGCGAACAGAACGCGAAGGAAATCACGGCGCCCGCGGCGCCGGGCTGCCACGCTTCTGCGAAAGGCGCGCTGAGCGTGCCCGTGCACAGTCCCGGACAGGAAAGACTCCCTTGCGACAGAAAGCCACGGCCGCACGGCCGCCTGCGAAATCACCGGCCCTCGCGGCCGTGCCCGGCGCGGCGGCCGGAACCGCCACGCTGCCGTCACTCGGTCAGCAGTTGCGCGACGTGTTGCCGCCGCGGCGCCTGCAGTCGGTTTCCCTGTGCGACCACGAAGCAAACGTACTGTGGCTGAGCGAAGGCGCGCTGGGGCCCGATGAGCATGGCGTGGTCGTCGAGGCCCTCGAGGTCCTCGCCGCCGACACCTCGAGCCCCTGCCATGAGACGAGTCTGGAAGATGGCCGGCACGCGCTGTTTCTGCCGGTGCGCGCGCCGAGCGGCAATCTCGTGGGCACCGCCATGATCCTCGCCGACTGCAGGTCGGTGGGGGACGACACCATAGTGCGCGTGACGACCGCGCCGGTGCGCGCCATCATGCAGCGCCTCGCGGTGCTCCTGAAGCCCGCTGCCGCTCAGAACGCAGGCGACACCCGCGCGGGGGACACCGCGCCGATACCGGTGCTCGAGCTCACTGCCAAATCCGTGATCGCGCCTGCAGCCCCGCCACCCATCGCGCCCACGGCCATCTCGCCCGAGCAGGTCGACGAGTTTCTCGAGTTGGAGCTCGTGTCCGAAGCGACACCGCCCGGGTCGGACCTGAACGGCTCCGCGGAGGCCGCGGAGGTCCAATCGTCCTCGCACAGGGTGAGGCTCGAGTTCATTGAAGACGCGCCGGCCGCGGCGCCAAACCCGCCACCGGCGGCCCGCCCGCCCGCGATGCCAGAGGAGCCCGCCCAGCGGGCGGTGAGCGATGCGAACCTGATACTCGAAGTGCTGCCCTTCGCGAAGCTGCGTGCGGGCGGACAAACGCGCCGCTTTCAGGTCGTGGCACGCACCTCCCCGCGCGAGGCGCAGCGCGCTCCTGCGGCACTGGACGCGCTGATCCTGCAGCGTCTGTTGGGATGGCTCGCCGCGCATCGCACGGCGTGGAACTCCCAGCCCACCGGCTTCACCGTCAACCTGTCGATCGCGACGCTCGAGGACGAGCGCTTCGTGCAGAAGATCGGCGCGGCGCTGGATGCCCATGGCATCGCCGCCGAGACGCTCGGCTTCGAAATCGCGGAGGCCCTGTGCACGCAACGCCGTGCCCAGGTCGAGCGTTTCATCACCCAGTGCGACAAGCTCGGTGCCTGGGTCGTGATCGAGGACTTCTCCTTCGATTCCCAGGTGCTGCCGCTGCTGCGCTCCAAGGCGCTGCGGATGGTGAAGATCGCCCCGAAGCTCACCTCATCCGCGCTCAAGGACAAGCTCTCCCAGGCGCTCGTGGTCGCCACCGTGCAGGCCGCGAAGGTGATGGGGATCCACTGCGCCGCCAAGCGAGTCGACTCGCAGGCGGCGCTGCAGTGGCTGACCGCTATCGGCTGCGACTTCGCGCAAGGTGCGGCGCTCTCGGCGGCGCACCCTCTGGAGGCGCTCGCGAGCTCTCCCGACCCGATGAGCCGCGTCGCCCTGATGCGGCAGACGTAACCGAAGCTTTAATAATCAACGGCTTAAGGACTTGCCCCCGCGGGTGGCCCGAGCATCGTGCGCGGCGCCTGAGCTGCGACGAAGCGAGGCAGCCGCGCGGTCACTTAGAGGCCGGCAAGCTTCCGGATGCCCTAAGCTTCATAAGGCCTGCGCGCGCTTGAGGCGAAGCGACCCGCAGCCGCAACCATGAAGATGCCGACGCTCGAGCAATTCCGCACCAACCGCAACGTGCTGTTCTGGAGCCTGCACGCCGCGGGCTGGGCCGCGTACGGCGTGACCCAGTACTTCGGCGCGCTGCTGTACGAGAAGCCTTCCAGCTACGCGCGCGTGATTGGGGTGGCGGCGGTATCGGGGTTCCTCCTGTCGATGCCGATGCGCTTCATCTACCGGCGCCTGTGGGGCCGGCCGCCGCGCGTCATGATCACGGGCGTGCTCGCGACCTGCTACATCACCGCGCTCGCGCTGCGCATCGTGATCAACCTGTCCTACAAATGGTTCGTCGAGCCGGACTGGCAGGCGCGGACGCTGTTCGAGCTCTTCGGCGGCGCCCTGTCCACGACGTACCTGCTGCTGTGCTGGAGCGTGCTGTACTTCGGCATCCGGTTCTACGAGTCGCAGCGCAAGCAGGAAGAGGCGATGCTCAAGGCGGTGGCCCTGGCGCA
>CATPBQ010000155.1 GCA_955652795.1 uncultured Steroidobacteraceae bacterium
CATGGTGATCGGCGCACGGGGCTGCGAGATCGGGCAGGGCGTCAAGACGTCGCTCCCCATGCTGATCGCGGAGGAACTGGATGTTCCCTGGTCGGCGGTCACGGTGGAGCAACTCCCGTATGGCCTCGTCGCCAGCCACGACCCGGGGGGCTTCAGCTCGCCATATGGTCCTCAGGGTGCGGGCGGGAGCACCAACATTCCGGACGGGTGGAAGGATCTGCGGCAGGCCGGCGCGCGGGTTCGGTGGCTGCTGGTTCAGGCGGCTGCCCGGACCTGGCAGCAGCCCGCCGATCAGCTCCGGACGCGCGACGCGCACGTGTTGCATCCGGATGGGCGCAGATTGAGCTACGCGCAGCTCGCGACGCGCGCCGCCACGCTCACCCCTGCGCCCGCGGATGTGCCTGTGAAGCCCAAAGGCGAGTATCGAATCATCGGCCATCCCACCCGGGTGACCGACGCCCGCGAGATCGTGACCGGTGCAGCGGCTTACGGGATCGACGCCGCCATTCCCGGTGCCCTGACGGCCGTGATCGCGCGTTGCCCGTACTTCGATGGCGCCGTCGCGCAGGTCGACGACGCGCAGGCGCGCCGGGTTGCAGGCGTACGGCAGGTCTTCAGGATCCCCGGGCCGCAGGCCGGCGCCGCTCTGAATCGAAACCTGGCGGCCGGTGTGGTGGTGGTGGCGGATGACTTCTGGTCGGCGCGCAAGGGGCGCGAGGCGTTGCGCATCACCTGGACTGCGGGACCGGGTGCGCAGGACTCATCCGCCGCGCTCGAGCGCCGCGCAGTCGCGGCTCTGGCGACTCGGGGGAAAATCGCGCGCCAGGATGGTGACCCCGAGGCAATCCGCAAGGCAGCGGCCCGACTCGTGGAAGGCATGTATGTCATGCCCTTGCTCGCTCATGCGACCATGGAGCCGCCGAATGCGCTCATCGAGCTGCGCTCGAAGCAGGCGCTGCTGGTGGCCTCGCTGCAAAGCCCCGGCGGCGCGTCGCGCATGATCAGTGCGATGACCGGGATCGCCCGGCCGGACATCGAGATCCGGCTAGCCCGCGTGGGTGGGGGTTTTGGCCGGGGGTTGCAGAACGACTTCGTCGCGGAAGCGGTGCTCGTGGCTCAGGCGGTCAAGGCGCCGGTTAGAGTCGTCTGGACGCGCGAGGATGATCTGCAGAACGATTTCTACCGGCCGTTCGGCCTGCATCAACTGACGGCGACGCTCGATGCGCAGGGTCGCGTCAGCGGCTGGGCGCATCGGGTCGCCGCCACGCCGCGCAAGTATCGGGCGGAGGGCATGGAGGAGGAGTCCGATTGGATCGGCTGCGCCGATCCCGATGGGTTCCCGGCCGGCTGCGTCGCGAACTACCTGTCAGAGTTCCTGCCGGTCGAATTCAGTCTCGCGCGGGGCTGGTTGCGTGGGCCACTGCCGACGTTCTCGGCGTTTGCGGTGCAGAGCTTCGTGGACGAGGTCGCATTCGCCGCCCGCGCGGATCCTTTAGCGCTGCGGCTCGAGCTGCTGGGCGCGCCGCGCGCGCTGGCGTACCGGGATCACGGCGGACCGAAGCTGCATACCGCACGCCTCGCCGGGGTGTTGAGGCGCGCGGCACAGGAGGTCGGCTATGGGCGCAAGTTGCCCCCGGGGCACGGGATCGGTCTGGCAAGTCATTTCACCCATGGCGGATACGCCGCGCATGCGTTCGAAGTGGCCGTGTCGGCGGCGGGCGAGCTCGAGGTGGTCCGGTGCGTCTGTGCCGTGGACGTCGGCGAGATCGTCAACCCACTCGGGGTCGAAGCGCAGATGATGGGGGCGACCATCGACGGACTCTCGACCGCCCTCAATCTGCAGATCACGGTGAAGGACGGCCGCATCGAACAGTCTAACTTCCCCGACTATCCGTTGCTGCGCATGGCGGCGGCACCGGACGTCGAAGTGCACCTCGTCGGCTCGGAATTCCCGCCGTCCGGAGCCGGGGAGATGGGAATGCCCACAGTCGCCCCCGCGCTGATCAACGCCATCTTTGCCGCGAGCGGCAAACGGATCCGCCGTCTTCCGGTCGGCGATCAACTCAAGCGAACGGCCGCCGCACGTCCATGTGTTCGGTCACCGCCGGCATCGGATACTTGAGGCCGCTGGCGCAATTGAACAGGACCACCCGCTCGGTCGCCCGGACCTTGCCGCTTGCGGCCGCCTGCAGGTACGCGGCGTAGGTCGCCGCGCCCTCGGGGCTGAGGAGCAGGCCATCCTGTGATCCCACGTGCTGCCGGGCGGACTCGATGGCCGAATCCGGCACCGCCAGCGCGAAGCCGCCGCTGTCGCGCAGCGCGCGCAGGATCAGGAAATCCCCCAGCGCCGTGGGTACGCGGATACCCGCGGCGATCGTGCGGGGATTCTCCCAGGGCGTCGCCGCGTCTGCTCCGGCCTCGAATGCGCGCACGATCGGCGCGCAGCCGGTGGATTGAACGGCGACCAGACGCGGCAGCGGACCTGAAATCCACCCCAAGGCGAGCAATTCCTGCCACGCTTTCCACATGCCGATCAGGCCGGTGCCGCCACCGGTTGGATAGAAAACAACATCCGGCAGGCGCCAATCCATCTGCACTGCCAACTCCAGTCCCATGGTCTTCTTGCCTTCGATCCGATACGGCTCCTTCAGCGTCGACATGTCGAACCAGCCGAACTGCGGTTTGCCCAACTCGACCAGCCGGGCACAATCGTTGATCAGGCCGTTGACACGCCACACCGCCGCGCCCTGCAGGGCGATCTCGCTGAGGTTGATCTCCGGGGTGTCGTCCGGGCAGAAGCAGTAAGCCTCGATGCCGGCCCGCGCGGCATAGGCGGCGAGCGCCGCGCCGGCGTTGCCATTGGTCGGAATCGCGATGCGCTGCACGCCGTGCGCCCGCGCCATCGATACCGCGACACACAGACCGCGCGCCTTGAACGAACCGGTGGGCAGGCGACCCTCGTCCTTGACCATGGGGGGCACAAAGCCGGCAGGTCGTCGGCTGTTGGACAGGGACACCAGCGGTGTTTCCACTTCACCCAGACTCACGATGTGAGCAGGGTCCGCCACCGGCAGCAGTTCGCGCCACCGCCACAGGCCCGCCGGCCGTGCCGCGATCTCTTCCCGCGGCACCGTGCGTCTCAGGGCATCCAGGTCATAGCGCACCAGCAGTGGCTTGTTGGCCGCCGACAGGCCGTGCAGCCCGGCAATGTTGTACGTTTCCGCGCTGACACTGCACTCCAGGTGCGTCGCATACGAATAGCGCACGGGGGCTCCTCGAGTCAGGGACGGCGGTCCTGATCGCTTGCTTTGTGATACAAGGGCGCGATGACGCACGAGCCGTCGCGCACCTCGCAGCCGCAACTGGTCCGCGCAATTGGCCGCTGGAGCATGGTAGCACTCGCGGTCAACAGCATTCTCGGCAGCGGCATCTTCGGATTGCCCTCGGTGATTGCGGGACTGGTCGGGAACGCGAGTCCCGCGGCCGTGCTGATCGCCGGCGCGGGCATGGCCGTCATTGTCGCCTGCTACGCCGAGGTCGCGTCCCAGTTCACCGGGACCGGCGGCACCTATCTGTATGTGCGCCACACATTCGGAAAGTTCGCCGGGTTGCAGGTGGGTTGGCTGATGCTACTCAGTCGCCTGACGGCGTGCGCCGCCGGGGTGAATCTGCTCGTCATCTACCTGGGGGAATTCTGGCCGGCGGCGACCCAGCCGTTGCCGAGGCTCGCGGTCATCACGTTGTTTCTCGCGACCCTGGCGGCGGTGAACTATCGCGGCGTGGGGGCGGGCACGCTGGTCAGCAATACGACAGTGGTGGCGAAGCTGCTGGCGCTGGGACTGGTTTGCGTGGCCGGGGTGCTCTACCTGTCGGTCCATCCGCGAGTTGCGGCAACGCCGGTGGCCGCCTCCGTGGATGGCTGGTTGCAAGCGATGCTGCTGCTGCTGTTTACCTACGGCGGCTATGAAGCCGCGCTCAACCCGATGGGCGAGGCGCGCGATCCACGACGCGATGCGGCCTTCGCCTTGTTCGTGGCACTCCTTATTCTTATTGCACTGTATGCGCTGCTGCAGCTCATCGTGGTCGGCGTGCTGGCGGACGCCGCCCACAGCGCCCGTCCGCTGGCCGATGCTGCCCGGGTGCTGATGGGCCCTGCAGGAGCCGCGCTCATTTCCGCCGGGGCAGTGATTTCGGTTTACGGCTACATCAGCGCGAACATGCTGACCGGGCCGCGCGGGATCTTCGCGCTCGCCGAACGGGGCGAATTTCCGGCCTGGTTCGCCGCCGTACACCCGCGATTTCGCACGCCGCATTGCTCCATCGTGGTATTTGCGTTACTGCTGTGGGGCTTCTCCCAGTTCGCGAGCTTCTCCTGGAACCTCACGCTCTCGGCCGTGGCACGGCTGTTCTTCTACGCCGCAGTGTGTCTCGCCGTTCCGGTTCTGCGCCGCATGCAACCCGCAGCCGCTGCATTCCGCCTTCCAGGCGGCGTGATCCTTCCCATCCTGGGCGTAGCGATCTGCGTCGTGCTCCTCACGCGGGTGGATTTCAGCAAATCGCTCATCCTCCTCGCCACGGCCGGCGCCGCGTGTGCGAATTGGTTCGTGGTCAGGGGTCGGAGGCGGACGCCTACAATTCTCTTGCCAAAGGCGTAACCTTGGTCAGCCTGTGAAACCGTTCATCGTCAACCGGCACGGCAGCGTGGTGCTGCCTTCGAACTTCCTTCCCGAAATTGACTTTTCCCGGCTCAATACGCTCGAACAGTTCGCGGCGGTGGTGAAACGCGACTTCGAGCAGAAGGCGCCGGTCGGTCCCGACCTGATACAACGGGTCGAGTCGCGCACCTACCGCAGCCGCTACGATCTGTTGCGCGACCTCGGACTGCACCTGTTCTGGATGAACCGCTACGCCATCACGATGTATGAAAAGCGCCCGGTGGCGTGGCGCCATGTTCCGAAGAAGCGCGACGACCTGTTCATTCCCCTCGTCAAGCCCTGGCCCGACGGCGCCCGCAAGGTAGCCGCGGTGCAGGCGGAGTTCAACCGCCTGCCGGCGATGTGGAATGCCGAAGCTGAATATCGGATCTTTGCCCGGCTGTTCGACGTGTACAGCAACCGCCGCCATCACGCGACCGAGCTGCCGGCCATCAAGCCGACGGTCGCACAGATCATGCAGGATCCGTCCAATCTCACTTTCCATATCGCCCTGTACGATCCGGATTTCAGCACCTTCTCGTTCGAAGAGATCGTCGATTGCCACGAGGAGGTTGCCGAGCTCGAGGCGCTCATGCGCTGGGCCATGGTGCTGTACAACCAGTACCCATGGCACCGTCAACACACCCGTCTCATCGAAGTGGGCAAGATCCGCGACGACGACGTGATCGCGGTCTTCTATCCGCGCAATCGGGAAGTCCTGCAGTTCATCCGCCGCGTCAAATCCGGGCAGCAGCGGGGGTCGCACGCGCCCACGCCCGCACCGCAGGCGAAACCCCCGGCGCGCGCCTTTGCGGCGCTGCATGTCGGCCGGCAATGCAGCGTGCAACCGCGACTCGAAGCGCTCGCCGCCGTGAAAGGCGAAGTGCGCTGCACCAATGAGGACCTGGTGCGCAACGCCGCCTACAACTGGTCACCGATGTCCGCACAGGAGATTGTCGACAAGACCGGCATCGAGTGCCGCCTGTATACGCAGCGCAGCCTCGAGGACATATCGCTGCAGGCCGCGCGCCGCGCGCTCGCGCATGCGGGCAGAGAGCCGGACGAGATCGGCGCGGTGATCTGCTGCACGTGCACCAGCACCCGGCTGATACCCTCGATCGCCACCTGGATCTCCGGCCAGCTCGGCATGCTGCAGACGTATGCGTCGTTCGATCTGGTCGCGGCGTGCGCCGGGATGGTGTACGGGCTGGCGGAATGCGTGCGGCTGCTGCAGGAAGTGAACCGCCCTGTGGTGCTGGTGTGCGCCGAGAAGTTCTC
>CATPBQ010000156.1 GCA_955652795.1 uncultured Steroidobacteraceae bacterium
ACCGGAGTGGCCGGCCCACTAGCTGCGGCCGGCGCGCATCGCGAGCACATCGCACGGCGCGGCGTGCAGCACGGTGTCCTCGGTGAGATTTACCAGAATCGAGAGCCCGTGACGCTCGCGGCTGCCGAGAATGATGAGGTCGGCACGGCGCTCGCGCGCGACGCGCACGATCTCGGATTTGACATTGCCACTTTCGACCTGGCAGGAAGCGCCGCTCAACCCAAGTTCGACCGCGAGCGCCGCCAGGCGCTGCCGGGCGCGCTCGAGCAGCTCCTCTTCGATCTGGACCGCGGGCATGAGGGTTTCCCCCATGGGCTCGACCGGCACGAATTCCACGACATGCAGCAGCTCGACTTCGGCGCCGAGCGCCGCGGCGAGCGCCTGCGCCTTGCTGCCGATTGCGACACTGCCTTCCGTCAGGTCAACCACCAGCAGGATGCGACGGTAAACTGTCATGACGAGTCCCCCTGCACCGCTTGGCCGGAAGACTAACGTCACGCACGCGCGCGGTCGAGGGCCTGTGCCAGGGTGTTGAACGCCTGCGGCGTGAGCGTCTCCGGGCGGGCACCGGGATCGACCGCGCAGGCGCTGATCTGCTCGCGGGTGAGCAGCCGGCTCAGGGCGTTGCGCAGGGTCTTGCGGCGGTGCATGAAGGCCGCGGCCACCACGGCCGGGTAGTGCGGGCTCACCGCAAACAGCGGCTCGGCCCGCAGGGTGAGGCGCACGACCGCGGACCACACCCTTGGGGGCGGCTGGAAGGCGCCCGGACCGACGTCGAACAGCCGCTCGACCCGGACCTGGGGCGCAAGCATCACGCCGAGGCGTCCGTAGTGCGCATCGCCCGGCTGGGCGGCGAGGCGCGCCACCACCTCCCGCTGTAACATAACGTGCAGGTCGAGGATTGCCGGCGCGTGCGCCAGCAGCCGGAACAGCAGCGGCGTGGAGATGTTGTAGGGCAGGTTGGCGGCAACGCGCAGCTGCCCGCCGCGCTCACGCGCCAGGGCGGTGAAGTCGAACTGCAGCGCGTCCGCTTCGTGCAGCACGCAGCGCGGCGCATCGCTGAAGCGCTCACGCAGCAGCGCCGCGAGATCGCGATCGATCTCGATGGCATCGAGCGTGCAGCCGGCGTACGCGAGCAGCTCGCCGGTGAGCGCGCCGCGTCCCGGTCCGATCTCCACCAGGTGATCGCCGGCGCGCGGCGCGAGCGCGTGCACGATGCGCAGGATCACCGCCGGGTCGTGCAGGAAATGCTGGCCGAAGCGCTTGCGGCGCGGCGGCCGGCGCGCTCTCGCGGCGCCAGGCATCAGCGCCGCTGCGCGGCGAGACGGCTTGCCAGCTGCACCGCGGCGGCAAGACTGCGGCAGTCCGCCCGACCGGTGCCCGCCAGATCGAACGCGGTGCCGTGATCCGGCGAGGTGCGCACGATCGGCAGGCCCAGCGTCACGTTGACCGCGCGCTCGAAGCCGGCATGCTTGACGACCGGAAGCCCCTGGTCGTGATACATGGCGAGCACCGCATCGAAGCCCGCGAGCACCTGCGGCACGAACACGGTGTCGGCCGGCAACGGTCCCTCGGCGCGGATGCCGCTCGCCTGCATCCGCGCCACCGCGGGAGCGATCACGCGCAGCTCCTCGTCGCCCAGGTAGCCGCCTTCCCCCGCGTGAGGGTTCAGGCCACACACGGCGATGCGCGGCGCCGGGATGGCCCACCAGCGCGCCAGATCGCGCGCCAGAATCGTGGCCAACTCGCACAGCAAGTCGGCGGTAATGGCGTCGCTCACGGCCCGCAGCGGCAGATGGGTGGTGGCGAGCGCCACGCGCAGTTCGCCCGCGGTCAGCATCATCAGCACGCGCGGGCTGCGCGTGCGTTGCGCGAGAAATTCCGTGTGGCCGCGGAAGGGCACGCCGGCGTCGTTGATCACGCGCTTGTGCACCGGCGCGGTGACGATGGCGTCGAACTCCCCGCTCAGCGCGCCCGCGACGGCGCGCTCCAGCAGCGCGAGCACATAGGGCACGTTAGCCGTGTCGGGACGTCCCGGCACGCTGGGCGCACCGAGCGGCCAGTGCTCGACGCTGAGGCTGCCGCCGTGGTGCGCAGCGGCAGGGGCGCCGACCCGATGTGCGTAGGAGCGCAGCGCGACCGCCAGGTTCAGCTGTGTGGCGCGCTCACTCAACAGCGCGCGGTCGGCGAGGCACACCAGCTCACAGGGCAGCTCCTCGCGCGCCAGCGCCAGGCACAACTCCGGCCCGATTCCGGCCGGTTCCCCCGACGTCAGGGCAACTCGCGGAATCATGGCGTGAGGGGCGGGGAGTGCGATAAGGGCACTCGCTCACCCGCCTCATGACTTGAATTCGACGAACGCGTCGTCGCGCATGCGGCGCAGCCACAGCTCGGTCTCCTCGTCCGCCTTGCCGGCGCGGATCGCTTCCATGGCCTGCCGGCGCTTGAGTTCGTCGCTGTTGTCGAAGCGGCGGTGCCCGAGCAGCTGCGCGATGTGCCAGCCAAACTGCGTGTGGAACGGCTCACTCACCTCGTTGTCCTTCAGTCCCGCGATCGCCTGCTCGAACTCGGGGGCGAACGTTCCGGGTCCCACCCAACCCAGATCACCGCCCTCGGCCGCGGATCCCGGGTCCCCGGAACTTGTCTGGGCGAGCCCGGCGAAGTCCTCGCCCTTGAGAATCCGCTCGCGCAGTGCCGCGAGCTTCTGCCGCACGGTCGCATCGTCGGCGAGCTCGGTGGTCTTCATGAGGATGTGCCGTACGTGGACCTGGTCCTCCACGGCCTTCTCGCCGGCGCCGCGCACCTCATTCAGCCTGATGATGTGGTATCCGGTCGGCGTGCGCAGCGGCTCGCTCACCTCGCCGGGTTTGAGTCTGGCGATCACGTCGGTGAGGAAGGTGGGCAGCTCGCCGCCCTTGCGCCAGCCAAGCGCGCCGCCCTCGAGGGCGGTCTGGCTGCTCGAGTAGGCTACCGCGAGCTTGGCGAAATCCTCGCCGCCCTTGGCGCGCTGATAAACGTCCGCGGCGCGCTTGGCCGCCTGGTCGAGCTGCGCGAGGCTCGCTTCCTGGCCCACGGCGATCAGGATGTGAGACACGTTGTACTCGTTGCGCTCGGAGGGGGTCTTGGCTTGCTTCTCGAGGAACTGGTCGATCTCGCGCGGCGT
Organism: uncultured Steroidobacteraceae bacterium; assembly: GCA_955652795.1. Classification (GTDB taxonomy): domain Bacteria; phylum Pseudomonadota; class Gammaproteobacteria; order Steroidobacterales; family Steroidobacteraceae; genus 13-2-20CM-66-19. The sequence continues at coordinate 3,164 of CATPBQ010000156.1, forward strand.
GACGCTGATGTGCTGCAGCACATCCCGCTGGCGCAGCAGCGAGAGCGTGATCTCCTTGCGCAGGTCCTCACGGTAGGAGGTGTAGTCTTCGCCCTGCTTCGCGAGGGCGTCGGGCAGCTGCGAGAGCGTCAGGCCGTTGCGCTTCGCCACGTCCTGCAGCGCGGCGTTCACGGTCTCGTCCGACACCTTGACGCCGGCGTGATTGGCGCGCTGCATCTGGATCTCCTGCAGTACCAGGCGCTCGAGCACCTGCTGGCGCAGGACGTTCTGCGGCGGCAGCTCGAGCTTCTGCTGGCGCAGCCGCTCGCTGATGACTTCCACCTGCGCCTGCAGCTCGCTGTTGAGCACGACGCCGTCATTCACGATCGCCGCCACGCGGTCGAGCAGTTCACCCTTGGTGGCCAGCTCGCGGGTTTGCGCGTGTGCCGGTTGCTGCAGCGTGAGGGCCGCCGCCACCACCGCAAGCCCCGTCAGGGCTGAAGTCAACATCCGCTGCATGTGATTTCCTGTTCCTTTACCAGGCGCCCTTCAACGGGCCCTGACTCTTTGGAGTAGTCGCTTCGGGGGGCGTGTAACCCCGGATCGCCTCGCTCAGGGAGGCGTCCGACGCCGATCCGACACTGGCAAGGCCTGCGAGTTCCAGCTGCAGCCAGATTCCGGTCTCCTGGGGCCGGCTGCTGTCGTGACTGTTCACGTAGCGCCGCGCACCCAGCCTCACCCGCCAGCAGCACGCACGGTACTCGAAGCCGGCGAAACGCTCCAGCCCGACATGGTCGCGCAGGGAATACACGTCCCGCAGGAACACGTTCCAGCGGCGCCTGATGGGCCAGGCGCCCGACAGCTCAACCTGCTCGAACACGGCGCGCTCATAGCGGTAGCCCAGGTTGATCACCGAATCGTTGGCGGATTTGTACTGCAGGTTCACCTGCGTGCGCTCGCTGCTCTGGGTCTGCGGATCCCATTGCACCCCGGCGTCGGCGCTCCAGTGCTGGAAGGCCGTGACGGCGAGCTGCGCCACGAAATTCGAGCGCTTCTCGGTCGTCGGCACTTCCCCCGGCAGAGTCACGCGCGGAGTCTGGAAGTAGTAGGTCTGGCCGAAGGTGGCGGCGAGGAACTGCCGGCCGTTGTGGGCATCGAGCAGGCGGCTGGTGACGCCCGCGCTCACCTGGTCGGCATCGCTCACGCGGTCGGCGCCGACATAGCGGTTGGTGCGGAACAGTTCCACCGGATTCAGATCCGGCAGCGCAGAGTCGAACACCGGCAGCTGACCCTGATTGCGGTACGGCACGTCCAGGTACAGGATGCGCGGCTCGAGCGTGAGCTTGCGCTGATTCCTGGAACCGGCGTCGCGTTCGAACACCAGTCCGGTGTCGACGCTCGCAATCGCCACCGTCCGAGAGGGCGAGCGCGCCTCGCCGGGCGCCAGGTTGTCGAGCTGGTACTGGGTCGCGCGCCAGGCGAGCGCGGGGCGCACGAAATATCCGGGGCCGGTGAGATCGAGGGAGACCACCGGCGTGACATCCGCCCGCCAACCGGTGACGCCGGTGGCCCGCTGGAAGTCGACGAGCTCGGAATCGAAGCCGTAG
>CATPBQ010000157.1 GCA_955652795.1 uncultured Steroidobacteraceae bacterium
AGTTTACCGCGGCCCAAGCGCTAGCCGCACGACGAGCGGCGGTCCGCTCTCGCGGCAGCGCTTCGGGTAAACTTCCGCGCCTGCCAACGTCCGGATTCTTCACCTCTTGAAGCAGGAACTCGAGCAACTGCTGCTGGCCTCCCTGGGCAAGCTCACCGGGAGCGTGCTCGCGCAGATGCCCGCACCTTCCGCGGTGGTCGTCGAGCGCACCCGCGACAACCAGCACGGCGAGTTCGCCACCAACCTCGCGCTGCGGCTGGCAAAGCCGGCGGGCAGGAATCCGCGCGAGCTTGCGGCTGCCATCGTGGCCGCGCTCCCGGCGAGTCCCCTGCTGGCGCGCGCCGAAGTGGCAGGTGCCGGATTCATCAACTTCCACCTGGCGCCCGAGGCGTACGCGCGCGAGCTCGCGGGCATCCACGCGCTGGGCACCGCTTACGGTGAAAGCAGGCTCGGCCAGGGCGAGCGGGTGCTGGTGGAGTTCGTGTCCGCGAACCCGACCGGACCGCTGCACGTGGGTCATGGACGGCAGGCCGCCTACGGCGCGACGCTCGCGAACCTTCTCACCGCGGTGGGGTTTGAGGTCGCGCGCGAGTACTACATCAACGATGCCGGACGGCAGATGGACATCCTCGCCGTCAGCACCTGGCTGCGCTATCTCGGCCTGTGCGGCGAGGAGTTGCCTTTTCCGCAGAACGGTTACCGCGGCGACTACGTGCACCCGCTCGCGCACAAGCTCAAAGCCGCGGCCGGCGAGCAGCTGCGACGCCCGGCGGTGAGCGTGCTCGCCAACCTGCCGGCGGATGCCCCCGCGGGCGACAAGGAGGTCTACATCGATGCGCTCATCGCGCGCGCGCGTGAGCTGCTGGGCACGGATGGCTTCCGCGAGGTGCTGGAGCTGTCGCTCGCCGAAATGCTGGCGGACATCCGCAATGACCTTGGCGAATTCGGTGTGGTCTTCGATCACTGGTCTTCCGAGCGTGCGCTCGCGGACAGCGGCGCGATCGATCACGCGCTCGCGGTGCTGGAATCGCGGGGACGGCTGCAGCGGCGCGACGGCGCGCTGTGGTTCCGTGCCACCGAGTTCGGCGACGAGAAGGATCGCGTGGTGGTGCGCGAGAACGGCCAGAAGACCTACTTCGCGTCCGATATCGCCTACCATCTGCAGAAGCGCGAGCGCGGCTTCGCGCGTCTCATCGACGTGCTGGGCGCCGATCATCATGGCTATGTCGCGCGGGTGCGCGCCGGACTGATTGCCATGGGCCAGCCGGGCGAGTGCCTGGAAGCGACGCTGATCCAGTTCGTGAGTCTGTTCCGCGGCGCCGAGAAGATCCCCATGGGCAAGCGCGAGGCGCAGTTCGTCAGCTTACGCCAGCTGCGTGAGGAAGTCGGCAATGACGCCTGCCGCTTCTTCTACCTGATGCGCAGTCACGAGCAGCCGCTCGACTTCGATCTGGAGCTTGCCAAGTCGCACACCAACGAAAACCCGGTGTACTACATTCAATATGCCCACGCTCGCGTAGCGAGTGTCATGAAACAGCTCGCCTCCCGCGGCCTGTCCTTCGATCGCGACGCCGGGCTCAGCGCCGCCGGGATGCTCGGCAGCGCACAGGAGCAGGCGGTGCTCAGCTCACTGACCCGCTATCCTGAGATCGTGGAGCAGGCGGCCGTGAACCGCGCGCCGCACGCCCTGGTGCACTACCTGAGAGATCTCGCCAACGCCTTCCACACCTACTACAACGCGGAAGCCTTCATCGTCGGGGAGACGGCGCTGCGCAACGCGCGCCTGGCGCTGGTCCTGGGGGTGCAGCAGGTGCTGCGCAACGGGCTGACGCTGCTCGGGGTATCGGCGCCGCAGAGCATGTGAGAGACGCGGCATACAGCTGGCAGCCTGCATGGCGAAACTGACAACCCGCGACTACAAGTCCACGCAGCGACGCGCGCCGGATTTCAGGCGGCTGCGCGAGTTCGGCTATGGCGTGCTGGCCGGAATCGTTCTGACGAGCATGGCGTTCGTGTATCTCGGCGGCACGGCACGCAGACCGACGGACAGCGCGGACGCGCCGCGCCCCGATCCGCACCGTGCCGCGCCCGCTGATGCCGAAACCGGCGGCGTGGGTTCGGGCAGGAGTGGCGAAAAATACGACTTCTACCAGATGCTGCCGAACTTCGAAGTGGTGGTGCCGGAGAAGGACAAGGACGTCAAGCGCGATCCGCCGGCGGCGGCGAAGATCGAACGCCCGGGGGTGTACGTCCTGCAGGCGGGTTCGTATCGCACCGAAGCCGACGCCGATCGCGTGCGCAGGCAGCTGGCGCTGCAGGGCGTCGCCGCCAAGGTACAGCGCGTCGCCGTGGACGCGGATGTCTGGCATCGTGTGCGTATCGGGCCGATCAGCAATCTGGACGAGCTCAACAAGGTGCGCAGGCAGCTGCGGGCGGCCGAGGTCGATGCATTGGTCATCCGGGTGGGAGACTGAGGAGCGATCACATGAAACTCGTCGTAACTGTCGTGTTCGCCGTGTTCGCAAGTCAGGCACTGGCGCAGGACGCGAAACCCTCGGAAGCATCGGTGCGGCAGCTCTTCGAGGTCATGCACAGCAGCAAACTTCTCGACTCCTACGTGACACAGATCGACGACACGGTGCGCGCCTCGATGCAGCAGGCTTTTGCAGGACAACAGCCGACCCCGAAGCAGCAGAAGATCATGGATGACCTGGGGCACAGTATCGCCGCGCTGGTGAAGGAGGAGCTGAACTGGGCGAGCTTCGAGCCCATGATGATCGAGGTGTACCGCAACACATTCAGTCAGCACGAAGTGGATGGGATGCTGAGGTTCTACCGGTCTGAGGCCGGCCAGGCCGTGATTGCCAAGCTGCCCACGGCAATGCAGCAGACGATGGCGAGCATGCAAAGCCATGTCAGGACGCTCACGCCCAAGATCATGCAGCTGGAAAAGGACTCGGCCGCGCAGCTCAAGGCGGCAGCGGAACCGCCGCAGACGAGCGAGCCGTCGCCGCCCTCTGTACCGCCATCACCGCCACCGCGCCGATAGTGCGAAGTGCAGTCGTGCCGTGCGACTGCGCAGTTGCTGCCCTCAACGCCGGCGTTTCGGACGTGCGGGGATCCTGGCGCGGGCTGCGCGCTTTATGCGCCGCACGCTGTTCGCGGCCGCGGCCGGCTTCGCCGCCGCCATCGCCGCCGTGACCGAGCGACGCGCCCACGCCACCAGCTCGGCGGCATCTTCCAGCACATCCGCCGGTGTCTCGTAATAGGTCGTGCTGAGCTGCGGGCTCTCGGGGTAGGGCCGGAACTGACCCATGCCGCGGGTGGTGAAATCCGCGCGGTTGGAATCGTTGACGCGCAGATACAGGGTATCGTTGTCGATCAGCGCGAAGAAGAACTCATCGCAGTACAGGCCCGCGCCGCCGAACATGCGCCGTGAGGTCACGCCGCCTAAGCCGCTGAGCTGATCGCGAACGTAGTCGAGGTAGTCGCTGCTGACGGCCATGAGATCACGCGGCGGGCGCGCAGCTGCTCACCGCGCAACCGCGCTCGGCTTCAGTCCTCGCTGATGTTGCGGAAGTCGACGCCGAGCGAGCGCAGCTTGCGGTACAGGTGCGTGCGCTCCATGCCGACGCGCTTGGCGAGCTGCCCCACCTTGCCGTTGCACAGCAGCAGCTGCTGCTGCAGGTAGGCGCGCTCGAACTGCTCGCGCGCCTCGCGCAGCGGCAGCGCCAGCAGGTCCTGCTTCACCAGCGGCTCATTGGGCGGGGTCTGCACCGCGAGCTCGCGCTCGATTTCCTCCAGGCGGATTTCTTCCGCGCCACCGTGGATCAGCAACCGATGCACCAGGTGTCTGAGCTCGCGCACGTTGTCCGGCCAGGGATAGTTGCGCAGGCGGTTTTGCGCCGCGACGCTGAAGCGCCGGAATGGCAGTCCGTCTGCGTCGACCAGGCGATCGACCTGATGCCGCAGCAGCTCCGGCACGTCCTCGGCGTACTCGCGCAGCGGCGGCACGCGCATGAGCAACACGTTGACGTGGGCGAGCAGATCGCGGCGCAGGGCATCGGTGCCGGCGCGCTGCTCGATGCCGGGCTGCGCGGAAGCCAGCAGGCGCGCGCGGAAACTCACCGGCTCAGCTCCACCCAGGCGTGTGAACTGCCCCGATTCGAACACGCCCACCAGCAGGCGCTGTGCGCCGGGCGGCAGGTCCTCCAGTTCGTGGATGAACAGCGTCCCGTTGCCGCTCTCCTCGAGAACGCCCGCGACCTTCTGCCCGTCCGGCTGCTCGCGGCCGAACAGCCGGCCCTCGGCGTCCGCATCACGCAGGCTCGAGGCGATGAGCGGCACGAACGGCGCGCTGGCGCGTGGTCCGTGCTCGTGCAGATAACGCGCGAAGGCCTCGCGTCCGGCCCCCGGCTCCCCGACCAGGAGCACCGGCGAGGGGTTGGCCGCCATCTGCTGCAACTCTGCGCGCAGCTGCTGCATGAGCCGGCTCTTGCCGATCGGTACGGCGAGCGGGGAGCCGAGGAGCTTGCCCGACTGGCGATGCCGCCGGCCCGCATCGAGGGCGCGCTCCACGGTGCGCAGCAGCTTCGCGAGCGATAGCGGCTTCTCCACGAAGTCGAAGGCGCCGAGCCGCGTGGCCTCCACGGCCGTCTCCACCGTGCTGTGTCCGGACATCATCACCACCGGGCAGCCGTCGGCGGCGGCGGCGGACCATTCACGCAGCAGCGTGATCCCGTCCACGTCCGGCATCCAGATGTCGAGCAACACCAGATCAGGTATCTGCCGGGCGCGCGAGGCGCGTGCCTGCGCGGCGTTGGCGGCGACGTCCACCTCGTAGCCCTCCTCGGAGAGGATCTCTTTCAGCAGACCGCGGATATCCGCCTCGTCATCGACCACGAGAATGAGTGGACTGCTCATGCTCTTTCCCTCCGCAACTGATCCAGCCGCTCGCGCGCGCCGCCGGTGCCGGACCGGGTGCTGTCCTTTACCGGCAGCACGATGCGCACGCGCGCTCCACCTTCGGGCCGATTGTCGGCATCGATTCGCCCACCGTGCTCCTCGATGATCTTCTTCACAATGGCGAGCCCCAGTCCCGTGCCCTTGGGCTTGCTGGTGACGTAGGGGTCGAATACTTTGCCGAGGAGCTCGCGCGGAAACCCCGGACCATTGTCACACACGGTCACGGCGGCGTACTCGGCATCGGCGCCGGACTCGAGCCGGGTCGCGATCTCGAGCGTCGGGGTCGCAACCTCATCAAGCGCTTCCAGGGCGTTGGTCATCAGATTGTTGAGGATCTGACGCACCCGGCCGCGATCGGCCTCGATGCCCTCGAGGTGCTCATCCAGATCCAGGCGGATGCGCGTGCGCGGACCCTGCGAGCGGTACAGGTCCGCCACCTCGGTGATGAGCTGATTCACGCTGAAGCGCGTGATCTGCATCTCCGGTGCGCGCGCGTATTCGCTGAACGCGTTCACCATCTGCTGCATGGTCTGCACCTGCTGCACGATGGTGCGCGTGCCGCGCTCGAGGATCTCGGCGTCGCGCTCGCTCATGCCGGCGATCAGCCGGCGGCGCAGGTGCTCGGCCGACAGCTGGATGGGGGTGAGGGGATTCCTGATTTCGTGCGCCAGGCGCCGCGCGACCTCGCCCCAGGCGGCATCGCGCTGCGCCTGCAGGAGCGTGGTGATGTCGTCGAACACGATCACGAAGCCCATGTCACTGTCATCGCCCGGCAGCGGCGTGCAGGCGCACATGAGCGTGCGGCGTCCGGCGGCGCCGTCCAGGTCGAGCTGCTCGCGCCACTCTTCGCGTCCGGCGGCAAAGCGCACCGCGAGCGCGGCGACGAACTGCCCGAGGCGCTCGTTGCCCGCGGCGAGCTCGGGCAGCACGCGCCCGGCGGCCGCCGACAGGTCCGTCCCGAGGATCGCGCCTGCGGCCTCATTCGCGGTGCGCACCGTCAGGCTGCGGTCGACGGCGAGCACTCCGGTCGAGAGGCGCGCCAGGATGATGGCCAGGCGCTGGCGCTCGCGCTCCACCGCCTGCTGGCTGTGGGTTGCTTCGGCGCGCGCGCGCCGCAGGCGCTTGGTCATGTCGTTGAAGGAGTGCACCAGGAATCCCATCTCATCGCGCGAGGGCAGCGGCAGGCGCGTCGCGAAGTCGCCCTTGCCGACCGCGCGCGTGCCCTCGATGAGATCCTGCACCGGACGCACCAGGCGCTGCGCGGAGTAGATCGCGCCGTAGATGGCCGCCAGCATGGCGAGCAGCAGCACCAGCGTGAGCGTGAGGCGGAAGCTGGTCTTCAAGGGCTCGCGCAACGCGGCCAGGTCACCGTACTGGTGGTAGGAGCTCTGCACCGCTTCTGACAGCGCGGCGAGCTGCGCCGGCACGCGGTAGATCGCCACCACGAAGCGCGCGTCATGGCCTGCGCCAGCGTCGCCGAGCGCCGCGGCCGTGCGGATAAAGTAGTGCCCGCCGGCCCGCGGCTCGAGAGTGACGTAAGGCCGGCGCTGCTCCACCTGTCGCACCAGATCCGCAGGGGGTTGCGAGGGCATGCTTTCCAGGGGACTCTCGAGACTCGCGGCGAGGATGCGCTCGTGGGCACCGAACAGCGCGATTTCGGTCGCCTGACTGGCGCGCCGTTCCGCATCGAGTCTTGACTGCACCTCAAGGGGCGCAGCTCCGGTCAGTGCCGCGGCCAGCGCCACCGTTCTGGCGGAGTACTCACGCATGCGCAGGTCGAGCGCCGCGCGCGACAACCCGAGCGCGTCGTTCAGTCCCTGCTTCACTTCGACCTTGAACCAGCTGTCGATGCCGCGATTGATGAACTCGAGGGACGACAGATACACGATCAACAGCGGCGCGATGACCAGCGCCCCGAAGATGCCCACGGTGCGCGCCGTGAGACGCGAGCCGGGCACGTGCGCGCGATAGTCGCGCACCAGGCGCCACAGCTTGCGCGCCAGCAGCACGCTCAGCGCGATCACGCCGCAGAAGTCGACCAGCAGGATCCAGGGCTGCAGGCGGCCGAATTCCGAGGAGTTCTGCACGCTCTCGGCGAGCAACAGGAACGCGCCCAGTCCGATGGCGCTCCACAGCAGCGCCTGCGCGACCGCCACCCAGCGCAGGCGCGGCGGGCGCTCGTTCACACCGGGAGTAACCATGAGTACCACTCGCTCACCCGTGCCCAGTCGTCGCTCCAGAAGAGAATGGCGCGCAGCGATGCCGGCAGGTGGCCACGGCGCACGCCGGCGCGCACGCTGATAGTGTAGTTGCCGCCATCGAGCTGCGGTTCCACCAGGATCGGCCAGGCATCCACCTTGCCCAGGTACCCCAGCGCCTCGTCCAGTGTCGCGAAGCTCTCCAGATCGCCGCTGCGCGTATCGCGCACCACGTAACGCTCACTCACCGCGTGGTAGCTGAGCTCGCGCCGCAGCGTCAGCTCGACAATGTTCACGTTGAACCAGAAGCGCCGCTCACGATCCACGCGCGCGTCGAGATCGAACGCGAGCGTCAGGCCGTCCCGCAGCGCGTTGCGGATGGCGGGACCCATCGGGTACTCGACCCGCGCGTGCAGCAGAAACACCCCCTTGTCGAGGTTCACGTAGGCGGAACGCACCTCGAGTACGCCGTCGAGCGCGTCGCCATAACCGAGGCCCCAGCTCGCAAGGGCCATCACGCACACCGTTGTGAGCAGCCCGCCCCGGGTCAAACCATCCCTTGTTGGATCGCCGCGTAGCATGGATGCAACGACAGACCTGTGATGGATCTGCGACCGGCGGCGCGAACTCAGGTTCCGGCCGTTGTCTTTTCGAGACAAGCATAATAGAACCCGTCCGTCCCCGCCTCTGCTCCCGGCAGCAGCTGCACGCCGACCGCGCAATCGAGCGCGCCGGGCGCGAGCGCGGGGCCTTCGGGCATCGCGGCCACCGCCATCTGCGGCTCCGCCGCCAGCAGGCGCGTCACGACCTCCTCGTTCTCCCCGGGCAGTATCGAGCAGGTCGAGTACACGAGGCGCCCGCCCGCAGCCAGCAGGGTGACCGCGGCCCTGAGGATCGCAAGCTGTCCGGACGCGAACGCGGGAATGTCACGCGCGCGTCGCAGCAGCTTGATGTCCGGGTGACGGCGGATCACCCCCGTAGAGGAGCAGGGAACGTCCACCAGAATCCGCTCGAACGGCCGGCCGTCCCAGAACGTGCCCGGATCGCGAACGTCTGCCGCCACCACCCGGGCGGTGCGCTTCAGGCGCCGGAGGTTGTCCTCGATTAATCCCACCCGGGCGGCGTCGATGTCCAGGGCCGTGAGATCCGCGCCTTCGCTTAGCAGCTCCAGGAGCTGACCCGTCTTGCCCCCGGGAGCGGCACACGCATCGAGCACGCGCATGCCACCGCGCACATCCAGCAGGGGCACCGCGAGCTGCGCGCCCGCGTCCTGAACCGAGACGGTCCCTTCGGCAAAGCCGGGCA
>CATPBQ010000158.1 GCA_955652795.1 uncultured Steroidobacteraceae bacterium
CCCGGTTCTTCGCCGGATCCCCCATCCAGGTCGCGAGCGTGCCGTGCACCCAGCTGCCGGCCATCACCTTCGGCAGCGGCGCGGGCTGCAGGCCGCGCGCGAGACAGTCGGACAGGGTCGTCAGCTCGAGCAGCGGATGGTTCGCGAGCTGCTCGTACAGCGCGCGCAGGAAATAGAAGCCGTTGAACGGGTAATGCTCCCAGGCGTTCTCACCGTCGAGCGCGATGAGCACGGCGTGATTGCCCCCCGACTCATAGCGGCGCGCGAGCTGCGCCAGCTCCTCCGCCAGGTTGGCGGCGGCGTCATCGCCGTGCCAGGTCGCGTAGGTGAAGCCGATCAGATCCGACAGCGTGTCGTCGCGGAAGAAACAGCTCATGCCGGTGCCGCCCAGGCGGTAAGGGCGGTTGAAGGCGAGCGGGTCCTGGGCCGCGCGGCGGTCGGTGAGCTCGAGGCTCCCGCGCAGCACCCCGGCGCTGCTGGCGGCCCAGCGGAAGCCGGCGGCGGCGAGCAGCCCGAGCGTGCCGGCGCTGATCGCGCCCTCGGCGGGCCAGCAGCCCGCGGGACCGATGCCGAAGGCGCGTGTGAACACGCGGATGGCCTCCTCGATGTGCCAGGTGGCGCGCGCCGCGCCACCGGGGTACGCCGCATGCGCCGGCAGTGGCATGGCGGGAAGCGCGTCGCGCGCACACCGAAAGTCGAGCAGCAGCGGGATGATCGGATGTCCGTAGGGCGTGACCGACAGCTCGCACTGCCCGCGCTCGGCGAGGCGCCGGTAGCGCCACAGCACCTGCCCCACCAGGGCGCCGATCAGCGCCAGCAGATCACGGCGCTGCGCGGGGCTGAAGTCGCGCCCGCGCTCGGTCAGGCGCGCGACCAGCGGGTCGGTGCGCCGTACGCTCTCGCCGAGCCACGCGAGGTGATACCAGACGGCGAGGTCGTGGATGAACTGGTCGGAAGCGTAGGCGACGCGACCCTGCGTGCCGAGCGTCTCGGCGATGGTGGCGAGCTCCAGGTACGGCCCGAAGCGCTCGATCATCTGCTTGCGCTGCGCACGCAGGCAGGTGCGCAGCAGCTCCAGCCGCGTCGCCGGCTCGGTCGGCACCGGGTCCGGGCCCAGGAGTGCCAGCACCGGATCCGGGAGCGGGCTGCCGTTCTCCAGATGCTCGGCCACGCGCCGGGCGATCTCCTCGAGCTGCTCGATGAGCAGCGGGGTGAAGTTCACCACGGCGCGCGCCGCCGGGTTGCCTTCCAGGTGCGCCGCCATGTCGGTGTAGTCCTTGACGGCGTGCAGATAGGTCCACGGCAGCGCGTACTGCCCGGTGAGCGCGTCCTTGTACTGCGGCTGGTGCATGTGCCAGAGCAGGATGACCGGCAGGCGGGGCGCGGCTGCCATCCTCAAGGGCTCCGCATGCTGCGCAGCATGTCCACAGTGACCAGCACCACGCCATTCTCGGTCACGTGGAAGCGACGTGCATCGGCCTCGCGGTCGAGGCCGATGCGGGTGCCGTCGGGCACCTCGCAGCCTTCGTCGATGACCGCCCCGGAAATCGCGCAACCGCGACCGATCTCGGTGTGCGGCAGGATGACGGAACGGTGGATGCTGGTGCGCTCCTCGATCCGCACGTCGGAAAACAGCAGCGACTCGCGCACCACGGCGCCGGAGATGATGCAGCCGCCCGACACCATGGAGTTGACGGCCATACCGCGGCGACCGTCCTCGTCCAGAATGAACTTCGCCGGCGGCTGCTGCACCTGGTAGGTCCAGATTGGCCAGTCCTGGTCGTAGATGTTGAGCTCCGGCCGCACGTGCACCAGCTCGAGGTTGGCGTCGTAGTAGGCATCGATGGTGCCGACGTCGCGCCAGTAGCTCTGCGCACGGGTCTTCACGTCCTGGAACGGATAGGCAAACACCTGGCGGTTGCCGGCGATGGCCTCGGGCAGGACGTCCTTGCCGAAATCATGGGCGGAGGACTCGTTGGTGGCGTCCGTGGCGAGCAGGCTCTCGAGCAGCCGGGTGTTGAAAACGTAGATGCCCATGGAGGCGATAATGGTGTCGGGGCGGCCCGGCAGCGTGTCGGGCGTGGCCGGTTTCTCGGAGAATTTCGTGACCCGATTCCATTCGGTAGCGGTCAGCACCCCGAAATGCTGCGAGTCCTGCGCCGGCACCTCGACCACTCCCACGGTGATGTCGGCACCCTTCTCCACGTGGTAGGCGATCATCGGACCGTAGTCCATCTTGTAGATGTGGTCCCCGGCGAGCACCAGCACGTGCTTGGGCCGGTGCGAGACGATCAGCTCGATGTTCTGGTGCACGGCATCCGCCGTGCCCCGGTACCACAGCGGGCCAAGCTGCTGCTGGGCGGGGACTACCTCGACGAACTCGCCGAACTCCCCGCGCAGGTAGCTCCAGCCGTGCTGGACGTGCTGGATCAGGGACTGCGCCTTGTACTGGGTGAGAATGGAGATCTGGCGGATGCCCGAATTCACGCAGTTCGACAGCACGAAGTCGATGATGCGGAACTTGCCGCCGAAGGGCGTCGCTGGTTTGCAGCGATGCGCGGTGAGATCACGCAGCCGCTCGCCGCGCCCGCCCGCCATGATGATGGCGAGCGTGCCGCCCGTCAGGCGGCTCACGTAACGTCCGGAAGAAACGCGTGCGGGCTGGCGGGTCATGAGCCGTACTACACCGCAAGGCGCGCCGTCAGCGCAACCCTAAAGTAAGTTGCCTCACCAAAGTATTTGCCTCACAGCCACTTCATCAGCCCGAGCTCATAGGGGTGCGAGAGCAACTCGTGCCACGGATAGATGCGGACCTCGGTGCGGAACTGCCCGCATTCCTGTGGCTCGACGTCGAGCGCGAATATCACCGCCCCGTCACCGTCCTGCTCGTCGGTGGCGTTGAACGCGGCGTGCCACACGCCGGCGCGCGGCGGCTGACCGTACGAGGACAGGGCCGGCGGCGCAAGCTCCGCCTCGGGCAACAGGCGCCGTGCGACGAACTCCACTCGCACGTCCGCGGGCGCGAGTCCGTTCAGCCCGGCCGCAACCCGCAGGCGCAGCCGCTCGCCTCGCGGCAGATCGCGTGCCACGTCGGTGAGCTGCCTCAGGCTCACCTTCGACCAGGCCTGCCGCGCGCGCGTCTTCCAGTCCGCGAGCGTGCGCGCGCCGCTGAAGGCGTTGTCGGCGAGGCGCCGGTACTGCGCTACCGCCGGCTGGTACAGCCCC
>CATPBQ010000159.1 GCA_955652795.1 uncultured Steroidobacteraceae bacterium
CCCGGATCGTGAACGGCGAGGTGCACGAGCCCTACGAAGCCCTCACCGTCGATATCGAGGACGCGCACCAGGGCGCGGTTATGGAGGCGCTCGGCAGCCGCCGCGCGGAGCTCAGCGACATGAGCCTCGGCAACAGCCGTGCGCGACTGGAGTACCGTGTGCCGGCGCGTGGCCTGATCGGGTTTCAGGGCGAGTTCATGACGCTCACGCGCGGCACCGGCCTCATCAGTCACATCTTCGACGGTTTTGCGCCGGTGAAGGGCGATATTCCCGATCGCCACAATGGCGTGCTGGTGAGCAACGAGCACGGCGAGGCGGTCGCTTACGCGCTGTTCAACCTGCAGGAGCGCGGCCGGCTGTTCGTCGGTCCCGGCGAGAAGCTCTACGAGGGCATGATCATCGGGATCCACAGCCGCGACAACGACCTGGTGGTGAACCCGATCAAGACCAAGAAGCTCACCAACATCCGCGCCGCCGGCAAGGACGAGGCGATCCTGCTGACGCCACCCATTGAGCTGACGCTGGAGTACGCGGTCGAGTTCATCGCGGATGACGAGCTGGTCGAGGTCACGCCCACCTCCATCCGCATCCGCAAGCGCTTTCTGAAGGAGCAGGACCGCAAGCGCGCAGCGCGCAGCGACAACACCGTCACGGCCTGAAGGCCTTCGTGCTCACCGTGCAGCGCGCGCTGGCGCCCGCGCAACTACAGCTGCTTGGCGCCGGAAATGTCGATGAAGCGCAGGAACTCGGCCCGGGTGCGGGCGTCGCTGCGGAAGGTGCCGGTCATGCGGCTGGTGACCATCGACACGTTGCGCTTGTGCACCCCGCGCGTGGTCATGCACTGGTGCACGGCATCCACGACCACACCCACGCCGCGCGGCCTCAGCACCTCGGTGATGCAGTCGGCGATCTGGGAGGTGAGCTTCTCCTGCACCTGGAAGCGCCGCGCGTAGCCATCAACTACGCGCGCGAGCTTGCTGATGCCGACGACCTTGTTGGCGGGCAGGTAGCCGATGTGCACGCGTCCGATCATGGGCGCCATGTGGTGCTCGCAATGCGATTCGAAGGAGATGTCGCGCAGCACGATCATCTCGTCGTAGCCGCCGACTTCCTCGAAGGTGCGCCGCAGGTAGGCGGCCGGGTCAATCTGGTAGCCGGAAAACCAGTCGCGGTAGGCATCCACGACCCTGCGCGGCGTGTCGCGCAGGCCCTCGCGGCGCGCATCCTCACCCGCCCAGCGCAACAGCGTGCGCACCGCGGCTTCGGCGGCGCGGCGTGAGATCCGGGATCGAGGATTCGCCATCTGTCTGTCTCCCGCGGCGCGTGCACCGGCTCACCGCCAGCTTGGCCGGAGTGTAGCGGGCGCCGGCGCGCGATACGACCGTTCCGGTGAGCTTCAGTCAGGTGACAAAGTGCAGCATGGCGAGCGTGAGCAGCAGGCTGCAGGCACCCACCAGGGTCGCCACCACCAGTCCCGCCGCGAGCGGCCGCCAGCCGATGCGCCACATGTCGGTGAACGAAACCGACAGGCCCACCGCGGTCATGCCGCAGGTGAGGAACAGATCCGAGGCGCTGTAGCCGGTGTTGATGAGCGCCGGCCACAGTGTGGCGGAACCGTGCCACAGCGAGTCCCCGGCAGTGCGCACCACGATGAAGCCGGCGAATGCCAGCACGAACCACGGGACCAGGGGCGCGCGCGTGCGCTGTCCGGCCGGCGCCTGCGCGCCCGAGCGCGCCTCGTGCCGCTGCGCCAGCCAGGCGACCGCCGGAACCAGCACCGCGATCGACAGATTGCGCAGCAGCTTGGCGACGCTCGCCGCGGCGAGCGCTGCGGGGGCGGCGGCCTGCTGTGAATAGATGAGCGCTGCGCCAATCACCTGCGAGGTGTCGTGGATGGCGGTGCCGAGGAAGATGCCGGCGTGCACGGGGGAGGCGGCCATGAAGTGGCCCGCCACCCAGGGATAAAACAGCATGGCGATACAGCCGAACAGCACCACGCAGGTGACGGCGAACGCCGTCTCGGCATGCCGCGCCCGGATGAGCGGCGCCATCGCCACCACTGCGGTGCAGCCGCACACGGCGGTGCCGATGGCCAGCAGCAATCCCAGCCGACGCGGCACTGCGAGCAGGCGCGCAATGCCGATGCCGGCCAGCAGCGCCACGGTGAAACAACTCAGGGCGACCGGTAGCGCCGTAGCGGCGATGGCCGTCGCGCCACCGAGGGTAAGGCGCAGCCCCACCAGCGCAATGCCGACGCGCAGCAGCCGGTGCATGGCCCAGTTCAGTCCGCTGCTCGCCCAGGCGGGCACGCCGATGCTGTTCCGCCACAGCATGCCGAGCAGCACCGCGCACATCACCGGACTTAAGGGGAACTTCGGCAGGCCGCCGACGCCCTGCGCCAGAGCGTGCGCCATGCCGCGCGCTACTGCGGCGAGCGCGATGGCGATGCACACGCCCGGCGCCGCCTGGCGCAGCGCGGCCCACCCCGGCGCGAACGCCCGCAGGAGCGAGCCCACGGCTACAGCGGCAGCCGCTTCTCGCTCGCGATCGGCTGCAGCGGCAGCCCTCGGTCGGCGATCATCCTTTCGTTCAGCTCGGCAATCGCCCGGCTGCCAGTGCGCACGAACAGAAACGGCAGGACGCCGTGCACCAGGCAGGCGATACCGGCGAGCACCATGCGGGTGCCGAAGCACACCGCGCTCACGAGGTGCTCGGCGTAGGTCTCACCGACCGACGCGGGATGTTCGGTAAAGGCACGGATCAGATCCATGCCCTTCATGCTAGCCCCGAGTGCGCGCTACGCGGTTGCGAAGGCATGGCAAACCGGGGCCGGCTGCGCAACAATGTTGCGCGTTTCCGGGGGTACGAGGCACGGCGTTTCATGGACAAGCTGGATGCCAGAATTCTGGACCTGCTCCAGAGCAACGGCGAGCTGAGCGCCGCCGAGATCGCCGATCGCGTCGGCCTGTCCAAGGCCCCGTGCTGGCGGCGCATCCAGAAGCTGCAGCAGGACGGCGTCATCCGGCGCACCGTGGCGCTGCTCGATGCGCATTCGCTCAACGTGGGCACGACGGTGTTCGTGACCCTCAAGACCGGCAATCACAGCGAAGCCTGGTTCGACAAGTTCGTGCGTGCCGTGCGCGACATCCCCGAAGTCACGGAAATTCACCGCATGAGCGGCGACGTCGACTACCTCATCCGCATCGTGGTGCCGGACATCGACGCCTATGATGTCGTGTACAAGCGGCTGATCTCGGCGGTGGAGTTCCAGGACGTGAGTGCCAGCTTCGCGCTCGAGACCATCAAGTACACCACCGCCCTGCCGCTCGACTACCTCAAGCTGGACTGAGTCGCCGCGGCCTCGAGCGAGTTCTCCCCGATGATCTGCGCGATGCGCGCCGTGATCTGCCCCCGGTCGATGTCGTAGGCGCTGGTGGTGAGCACCGGCTGCTGACGCGGCGCCGGTGCCAGCTGGGGGCCGGAGTCATCGTGTACGTCGACGCTGGCGTATGTGGAGAGTCCGAGGCGCAACGGGTGCGCCGCGAGCTCGCGCGCCTCGAGTGCAATGCGCACCGGCACACGCTGCACGACCTTGATCCAGTTGCCGGTGGCATTCTGCGCCGGCAGCAGCGCGAACGCCGCACCGGTACCCAGGCCCATCCCGGCGACCGTGCCGTGGTACTTGACCTGCCCGCCGTACAGGTCGGCGATCACTGTCACCGGCTGTCCGATGCGCATGTGCTTGAGCTGCACTTCCCTGAAGTTGGCATCCACCCGCACCCGCTCGAGCGGCACGATGGCCATGAGCGGCGCGCCGGGCGCGATGCGCTCGCCCAGCTGCACGCCGCGCCTGGCAACGTAGCCGCTGACCGGCGCGCGCACGCTGGTGCGCTGCAGGGCGAGCCACGCACGCTCCACCACGGTAGCCCCCGCCTGCACCTCCGGGTTATCGGCTATGCCGGTGTGCCCGACCAGCGCGGCGCTGGCGGCGAGATTCTTCTGTGCGGCGATCAGCGCCTCGCGCGCCGCGTTCAGCGCATCGCGCGCGTGCCCGAGTTCCTCGGCAGACACCGCCCCGGTGGCGGCGACATCCTTGCGGCGGTTGAAATCCGCCAGCGCCCTGTCGAGGTCCGCGCGGCGCTGCGCGGCGACCGCCGCCAGCTGGTCGCGGTTGGCAAACACCGTGCGCGTCTGGCGCACCGTGCGCGCCAGTTGCTGCTCGGCATCCTGCAAAGCGATACCGGCATCGGTGGCGTCGAGCCTCACCAGCTCCTGGCCGGCGTGCACCGCGTCGGTCTCGTCGGCGTCGATCGCGATCACCGTGCCATTCACCTGCGACATGACACTGACCAGGTCGCCGGCGACGTAGGCGTCGTCGGTGTTCTGGTAATGGCTCGCGTACAGCCACCACCAGGCCGCGGTGAGCACCGCCACGATGAGCAACGCGACCGTCACGCCGACGAGCCAGCTGTGGCGGCGCTGCCGCCGCGCGAGGGGTGAGGGGGCGGTGGTGACGGGAGCGTCCATTACGGGTTGCGCGGCAGGTGCGGACGCAAGCGCTTCAGGTGGGTGATGAGCGCGGGGAGTAGCCGCCGCCGAGCGCGCGCACCAGGTCGACGCTGAAGGACAGGCGCCGTGCCTGCAACTGCGCGCGCAGCCCCTGTGCCTGCAACACCTGGTTCTGGCTCGACAGCACGCTGAGGTAATTGTCGAGCCCGGCGCGATAGCGCTCGCTGCTGAGCTCGTAGGAGCGCTGCGCGGCCTCGAGCGCGATCTGCTGCTCGCCGCTCTCGCGCTCGAGCGCCCGCCAGTTCGCGACCACATCGGCCACCTCGCGCACCGCATCGAGCAGCGTCTGATTGTACTGGCCGACCGACTGGTCGAGCCGCGCCTGCTGCCTCTGCAGCGCGCCACGCAGCTCGCCGCGGTTGAACACCGGCAGGTGCAGCGCGGGCCCCGCGCCCACGATCCGGTCGGACGCCTCGAACAGCTGCGACAGGCCGATGCTCTGCAGGCCGGCAAACGCCATCAGGTTCACGTTCGGGTAGAAATCCGCCTGGGCCGCCGCGACCCCGTGAGCCGCAGCCTCCACCTGCGCACGCGCCGCGGCCACATCCGGGCGGCGCGCGAGCAGATCCGCGGGCAGCGCCGAGGGTAGCGCGAGGTCGGCCGGCGCCGCGAGCTGCGGGCGCTGCAGGCGCTGGCCGCGATCGGGGCCGGCTCCTGCCAGATCCGCGAGCTGATTGCGCGCCAGGTCGATGCTGGCCTGCACCGCCGCCACGCCGGCGCGCGTCAGCGCCAGACTGCCTTCCGACTGTTTCACGCGCGCGGTGTTTTCCAGGCCCGCGCTGACGCGCTGCTGCGTCAGCTCGAGAATCGCAGTCTGCTGCCTGAGGTTGTCGTTGGCCACATCCAGCAGCGCGTACCACAGGTCGAGCTGCACGTAAGCGCGCACCACGCCGACCGCGAGCGCCAGACGTGCCGCCGCGCGGTCAGCATCCGCGGCCTGTACGCCCGAGCGTGCCGCGTCCAGCACGGCGCGGTTGTGGCCCCAGAAGTCGAGGTCGAAACTAAAGTCGAGCGCCACACGAGCGTCGGTCGAGTAGCTGCCGGCGAAGGGCGGCGGGTACAGCCCATGCTGCGGGTATCGCTGGCGGGTCGTCTCGGCGTCGAGCGCCGCCGCCGGCGCACGCGCGGCGCCCGCCGCGATGGCCTGCGCCTGGGCGGCCCGCAGCCGTGCCCGGGCGATCTCGAGCGAGGGGCTCCCCGCGAGCGCCTCGGCGACCAGCGCATCGAGCTGCGAATCGCCGTAACCGTGCCACCACAGGTCCGCCGGCCAGGCCGCGGCATCGAGCCTCGCCCCGGCGAGCGCTTGCTGCGCGCCGAGCGCCTGCGGCTCGAGTTTGGGCGCGGGCTTCCAGTCACCGCGGTCGACACAGCCGGCAAGCGATGCGGCCAGGGTTGCTACGAGAACGGTGTTGCGGGTGCTCATGATTTGCCGCCTGTAGGTAGCCGCTCATTGTCCCCCTTGGGTTGCCCGTTATCGATCATCCGTCCGAGGTAGTTCTTCAGCGCCTCGATCTCCGCCGCGTCGAAACCGGCGAGGTGCCCCTCGAGCACGCGCGCTGCCACCGCCATCAGGCGTCTCATCGAGCGCGTGGAGGCGGCGCCGCGGTGCTGAACACGTCCGCCCCGAACGGCGCAAGGTCCGGCTCCGCCGCGTACCCCAGCGGCGCCAGGGAAAAGATCGCTTCCACCGTGCGCAGCAGTGAATAGTGGTTGTAGGG
>CATPBQ010000160.1 GCA_955652795.1 uncultured Steroidobacteraceae bacterium
ATCCTCGCAGTAGACACCGCGTAGCTCTTACGATGCACGACATATTCGAGCCGATTTCATGGGTAGTTTCCGCAAACGGCTTCTCGTGCTGATCATCGGCCTGGTGATCGTCACCGAAACTGTGACGCTCGCCGCAGTGCTCGCGAGCACCCGGCGCACCGTGGAAGCGCGCGCCGCCGAGCAGTTGCGTTCCGGTGGCTCGTTGGCCGAGCAGCTCATCCGCTTTCGTGCGGGCCAGCTGGCCAACGGCGTGGCCGTGCTGGCGGCGGACTTCGGCTTTCGGGAAGCCGTCGCGAGCGGTGATGCGCCCACCATCCTGTCAGCCGCCCGCAACAACGCCCAGCGCATCGGCGCCGATATGGTGCTGCTGCTCGATACGCACGGCCGCGTGCTGACGTCGACGGCGCCGGCCGCGGTCGAGGCCGCCGGATCGCTGGCGACTCTGCTCGGGGATGTTTCCAGCGTGCGCGACCAACCCAACTTCCGGGTCTTTGGCGCGCATTCGTATCAGTTCTTCCTCGCGCCGGTGCGCACCCCGGAGACGATTGCCTGGGTCGCGATGGGGTTCGTGGCCGATGACGCGCTGGCGCAGAAAATCCGCGATCTGGTCGGGTCGCAGGTCGCCATTGTCACCCACGGGTACGATGGGGTCGTGCGGGTCGCCGCGACGCTGCCGGCCGGACAGCGCGCTTCCGCCTCCAGCCCGGCGGGCGCGTTCCCGGCGCCGAGCGACCTGCCGCACATCACTCGCCTGCGGGATACGGACTACCTGAGCTTCGCGCGGCGCCTCGACACCCGCGGAGACGCGGTCGACCTCATCCTGCTGAAACCATTACAGGACGTGCTGGCTCCTTATCGCGACCTGCGTGACGCCATGCTGCTGATCGACGGCATCGCGCTGGCGCTGGCCGCGGTGATCGGCGCGGTGCTCGGGCGCAGCGCGACACGTCCGATCGGCGAGCTGATGCGCGCCGCGCGGCGCATCGAGCAAGGGCAATACGAAACGGCGGTGAAGGTCTCCGGGGGAGATGAGTTTCGCCGGCTCGCGGCCACCTTCAACGCCATGCAGAACAACATCGCGGCTCGCGAGGCGGACATCACCTACCACGCCTACCACGATCCGCTGACGCAACTGCCAAACCGCGCGCTGGTCAAACGCGGGCTCGAGAATCTCGTGAGCGGCGTCGAGGGCCACTCGAGCGCGGCGCTGGTGCTCATCGAGCTTCGCAACCTGCGCGACATCAACGCCTCTCTCGGACACCAGGTCGGAGACGAGGTGCTGCGCGAAGCGTCCCGCCGGCTGAAACACAACGTGGCCGCCGCCGACACGGTTGCACGTCTCGGTGAAACCCAATTGCTGGTGATCGCGCCGGGCTGCTCCGCGGAGCGCTCGCTGCTGTACGCCGAGCAGCTGGTCGCGGTGATGCGCACGGGTTTTCACCTGGCGGGCGTAGCCCTCGATCTGCGCCTGGCTTGCGGGGTATGCCTGTTCCCTGCTCATGGCCGCAGCGCGGATGAGCTGCTGCAGCGGGTGCAGGTGGCTCTGGAGGATGCCGACGAGGCGCGCGCGGAGGTGGCGATGTACCGTCCCGGACAGGACGAACAGCATCGTCGCCGGCTCACGCTGATCACCGATCTGTTCAGCGCCATCGATCAGGACGCTCTCACGCTGGTGTATCAGCCGAAGGTCGCGATGGCGACCCGCTCGGTCAAGAGTCTCGAAGCCCTGGTGCGCTGGACTCACCCGCAGCTCGGGCCGGTGCCGCCGGGGGAATTCGTTCCGCTGGCGGAGAGCACCGGCGGCTCGCGCCGGCTCACCAACTGGGTACTCGCCGCGGCGGTGCGGCAGATGGGCGAGTGGCGCCGCATGGGTCTGGAGGTGGACCTGGCGGTGAACCTGTCGGCGCCCGACATTCTGGACCCGGATCTCGGCGATGAGATCCTGCAGCTGCTGCGCCAGCATCGGGTGGATTCCACGGCCCTGCTGCTGGAGATCACCGAAAGCGCGGTGATGCGTGATCCGCAGGTTGCGGTGCGCAACATGCAACTGCTGCGCATCGCCGGAGTGCGCTTCTCGATCGACGATTTCGGAACCGGGCACTCCTCGCTGTCGCAGCTGAGTGTGCTGCCGGTAGATGAGCTGAAAATCGATCGCTCGTTCATTTCTCAGGGCAGCGGCGCGGTCACCATCGTCACTTCGACCATCGAGCTCGCTCACAGCATGGGACTGAAGGTCGTCGCCGAAGGAGTGGAGGAGCCGGCCGCCTGGAACCTGCTGCGCCGTCTGGGCTGCGACTTCGCTCAAGGGTACCTGATCAGTCCGCCGCTTCCCGCGGCGCAAGTGCCGGCGTTCATCGCCAAGGCCAACCAGCTTCTGCCGGCCTCCGACTCGACGCTGCTGCAGCTGCGGGCGCTCGAGCAGCTGACGGAGCGCTCCGGGCGCTGATCCCTGGACCGCGATCTGCGCCAGCGGCGCTTCCAGGGCGCTTCAATCCAGCAGCGCGTCCACGCGCCGCCGGTACTGCAACAGCAACTCCGTGGCAAAGTCGGCGAACACCCGGATCTTGGGCGAGTCGCGCAGCGCGCTGCGGCACACGACCGAAATGGGTGCGCCCGGCGCCGACCACTCGCGCAGCACCACCTCGAGCCGACCGGTGGCGAGCGCCTCGGCCACCACCAGGTCCATGGTCTGCACGATGCCGGCGCTGCGGATCGCGGCCATGATCTGCGCCTCGACGGAATTGAACGCGACGTTGAACGTCAGGGACAGCTGCTTGCGTACCGCGCCGCGCTGGAACTGCCACTTGTGCGCGCGGCGGTTGCCGGCTGCGAGATGCCCGACCAGCTTGTGACGGCGCAGCTCCTCGGGCTCCGCGGGCACACCGTGCGCGCGCAGGTACTCAGGCGCGGCGCAGGTCAGCAGGCGCGTCGTCACCACGCGGCGCGCCACCAGATGCGGCTCGCGCACCGCCCCGACGCGCACCACCAGGTCGACTTCCTCGGCGATGAGGTCGATGACCCGGTCGTTGAACTGCACCTCCAGCTGCAGGTCCGGGTAGCGGGCCGTGAATTTGGGCAACGCCGGGATCAGCAGCGCGCGGCCGAACACCACCGGCACGTCCACGCGCAGGCGCCCCTGCGGTGACAGACGCGTGCGCCTGAGGGTCTCGTCGGCGGCCTCGAGCTCGGCCAGGATCCGCTGGCAGCGCGCCAGATACTCCGCGCCGTCGCTCGTCAGTCCCACCCGGCGCGTGGTGCGGTGGAACAGCTGGCAACGCAGGTGCTGCTCGAGCTCGGCCACGTGCGTGCTCACCACCGCACGCGAGACCCCGAGCGCGTCCGCGGCCCGGGTGAAGGAGTGCAGGTCTGCGACCCGCAGGAAGCTGCGCATGCACACGAGCTGATCCATGCCGGGAATTGTAAGGCATTCCCGAACAATGAATTCGCGATTAGACTGTTTTTGAAAGTGCTGCCCGCTCCTACAGTCAGGTGCGCCGAGTGTACCGCCGGTGCGCGCGGACTGAACTGGAGGGCGTATGTTCATATTCAACCGGCCGTTCGGGGCGGTCGCTGCCGGACTGGGCGTTGCACTGCTCATCGTATGTCTGGATCGCGCGCGTCAACCCCGGGAAATCCCCCAGGACGGCGCGCGTGTGGTAAATACGACACCCTCCCTTGTGTCCCGCCCGGCGCATGCGGTATCGTCCGCGCCGGTTCGTGACCGTTCCCTTTCCTGCCGCCTGCCGCCCGCCTCGTTTGCGAGTTGGCTTCCGAGTCTGAAAAGCCGAATCGTTCTCGACCAGGTGGCAGTGCGCGCGCCGACGAATCAACCGATCTTCGGTGGTATGCGCTCCTGCTAGTACTTTTTTTTCAGGAGTTTGATTGCATGACGAAGATCTATGTTGGCAACCTGCCGTTTTCCGCCACTGATGCCGAGATCCGCGAGCTGTTCGCGGCGCACGGCACTGTCGAGTCGGTGAGCATCATCACCGATCGCGACACTGGCCGGCCGCGCGGCTTCGGGTTCGTTGAGATGTCACGCGCCGATGCGTCGCGCGCGATCCAGAACCTCAATGGCAAGGAGCTGGGCGGACGTCCGTTGCGGGTGAATGAGGCTCAGGAGCGTACCGGCGGTGGCGGCAACCGCGGCGGCGCGCCGAAGCGCTGGTAAGCGTCAAGGCTGCCAAGGGGCCGGTCGTGCGTGCCTGCAAGGCATCGGCGACCGGCCTTTCTCATTATGTGAAGAGCGAATCGGAGTGATTTCTCATGGGCAAAGGTGATCCCAGAACCCGCCGCGGCAAGATCTACCAGGGCTCGTTCGGCAAGTCGCGCCCCAAGGATCCGGCGAAGAGAAAGAAGAAAGCGGCCCAGGCCGCGAAGCGCTGAGCGTGCGTTACACGCTTGCCCGAGCGCGCCTGCTGCCGGGCAGGCGCTAAGCGAACGGCGTGGTGGGAGCGGCCGCCGACGGCCGCGTCTTGCGCTCCAGGCACTCGCGAATGATCTGCAGCGCCGGGCGCTCGTTCGGCGGCAACTCCACGGCGCTCGATTTCAAGGGCGTGGTGCGGCTGCCCCAGCGCACGACATGGGCGCAGTAACTCAAGCCCCCGCCGAAACCGGGCATCAGCAGCAGCGCCCCCGGGCGCACGCGTTGCTCTTCCAGCGCCTCGCACAGGGCGACCGGCACGGTGGCCGCCGACATGTTGCCGTAGCGCTGTATGTTCACGTACACCCGCTCCATCGGCACCTGCGTGCGCTTGGCGACGGCTTCGATGATGCGCAGGTTCGCCTGGTGCGGCACCACCAGGTCCACGTCCTGGGGCTTGAAGTTCAGTCGCGTGAGCGTGTCCTCACAGGCGCCGCTCATGCCCTGCACGGCGCGCTTGAAGATTTCCTGGCCCTCGAACTGCCAGCGGGTGATGCCGTAGAGCACGCCGCGGTTGGCATAGCGCCCGCCCATGCCCTGCACGCGCAGGATCTCGCGCGCGTCGCCATAGCAGCCGAGCTTTTCGGCGAGCACGCCCTCATCGCGATCGCTGGCCTCGAGCACCACCGCCGCCGCGCCATCGCCGAACAGCACCGCGACATCGCGGTCGCTCCAGTCCATGAACGGCGAGATGAGCTCCGCGCCGATCACCAGGGCGTTGCGCACCACCTGCGTGCGGATCAGCGCGGTGGCGGCGGACAGGCCGTAGAGAAAACTGGTGCAGGCGGTGTTGATGTCGAAGGCCGCCGCGGGCTGCGCGCCGATGCGCATCTGGATGCCTGAAGCCATGTTCGGCACCTGGTCCTCATGGCTGCAGGTGCCGAACACGATGAGCTCGATGCTGCTGCCGGGGACTCCGGCGGCGGCGAGCGCGCGCGCCGCCGCCACGTACGCGAGCTCTTCCAGGCCGACGTGGGAGATTCGCCGCTCGCGAATCCCGGTGCGAGTGACGATCCATTCGTCGCTCGTGTCGAGCAGACTGGAAAGATCGTGGTTGCTGAGCACCGCCGGCGGCAGGCACTTGCCCCAGCCGGTGATGGCCGCGTGGATCACGGTGACGCCCCCTCTCGCTTCGTAAGAATAGCAGGCTGGCGCTACAATCCGCAGCCTGAACGGTGCCGTGCTGCCAGGAGGTCCTGAAGATGCAAACACCGCTGTCGAATGGCGCCATGGCCGCGCCGCAATTGCGCGACCTCGTGGACGATGCATTGCGCTACTGGGAGCCGCGCCGCATCGCGTACAACCTGGTGCTGACCTGCGTATGTCTCGGCTGGCTGGTGTTCACCTGGCCGCACTTTCGCGCCGCCCTCCTGACCGCGTTGCTGCCGTTGTTCGTGCTCGCGGTTCTGGCGAACGTCTGCTATTGCGCGGCGTATGTCGTGGATATCCCGATGCAGTATTCCTCGTTTCGCGCGCCGTGGCGGCGCTGGCGCTGGGGTCTGTGGCTCGCAGGCATGTTGTTCGCGGCCATCCTGGCGTGCTACTGGATCGCCGATGAAATCTACCCCGCGGTGCTGCCGGCGCCCTGAACCAACGCCCTTGTGCTCTGCGCGAGTCAGGTCGAGATTGCGGGCGCCGTCGGCAGCGGGCTGGCATCCGGAGCGTAGTCGAACGAGTCGAAGTACAGGCGCTCCGTGGACAATCCGTGACGTGGAAAGTGTGCGCGCATCGCTTCGATCATCGCGGGCGGGCCGGCGGCGTACACCTCGAAGCGCGCCAGGTTCGGGTAGTCGGCGAGCACGGCTTCATGCACCCAGCCGGCGCGATGATGCGCGGCTTCGGCCGCGGAGGCTTCCGACAATACGGCGGTGAACGTAAGCTGCGGATGCCGGCGCACCCACTCCAGCACCAGCGCTTCCTCATAGAGGTCCTGCGTGTGGCGCGCGCCCCAGTAGAAGTGGATGTCGCGCCGGATACCGGTTTCCAGCACATGCCGCAGCATCGACTTCAGCGGTGCGAAGCCCGTGCCACCCGCGACCATGAGCACCGGGTCCGAGCCCTGCCGATAGCTGAATTGCCCGAGCGGCCCTTCGATCCTGAGCAATGACCCCGCAGCGAGCGGCGCGGCGCCGCCGCCCCCACCGGCGGCGGCCGCAAACAGCCGCTCGCTGAATCCTCCTC